>JAVHRK010000018.1:0-1259 GCA_036171615.1 Bacteriovoracaceae bacterium | reverse complement strand
TTTCTTATAAAAAATATTGAATTTTCAGGTTAAATGGCACCAGCCACTAATTATGTTTAAAACAGACAAAATTGCATTTGGAATTATTCTTTTAACATCAGTAACACAAATAATTTTAATAGCTTTTAGGGTTTATATTTCTGGTAGAGCACCCATTACAAATATGTATGAAACTGTTCTAAGCTCCGGTACAGGTGGCCTTATACTCTCAATTATATTGGCAAAAATACATAAGCAAAAGACCTATTACTTTTTAGGACTCATTTATAATTTTTGCTCGCTTTTGATGCTAAGTTATGCAAACGGAATGTTGTCTGGAAAAATTTCCCCTCTAGTTCCGGTTTTAAGAGATAATTTTTGGCTGTCTACTCATGTTACAACTGTAATCCTATCATATGGTGCCTTGGCCCTTAGTTGGGTATTAGCAAATATCGCTCTGGTAAAAAAGCGATTTAAAAAACTTACATCAGAAGATGAAAAACATTTTGGTGAAATTATTTATTCAATTTTAAAATGGGGCACAACTATGCTTGCCGCTGGTATAATCTTAGGTGGTGTGTGGGCGGATTATTCATGGGGTCGTTTTTGGGGATGGGATCCAAAAGAAACTTGGTCACTAATTGTATTGTGTATCTATATGGCCATATTACATGGAAGATATACGGCCTGGATCACAAATAAAAACTTTTTTGTCATTACTGCATTATCTTTTCTATCAGTTATGATGGCCTGGTTTGGTGTAAATTACGTATTAGCGACCGGACTTCACTCTTACGGTTTTAGAGAAGGTGGCATTATATTTTTAGCAAGTTTCTTTGTCATACAAGTTGGAATTGTGCTCATAAGTAAGTTTAAAACAACATAGATAATTCCTGACAAAACTTTTTTGATTTTATTTTAAATACTTATAAAATATTACAGTAATTGATAAAAAAAATATTTTGTTTGAAAATAGTACATTATTTAAGAATCTTTATTCATGGAGGAATTATGATTCGTGTACCTACTATATTCAGCAAGTGGCTATTCCCATTACTACTCATTTCGACTGAAGCCTATGCACACCAATTTTCGGCCTTCACTCCATTTCAAATGCCGGCCACATTAATCGCAAAAGTACAATTTACTGATTATAAAATAGGTATGGGCAAACTTAATCAACTTCACCTAGATGTCGCCGGGGTTGATATTGCGAAAAAAACGGCTGAAGTAATAATTAATCAAGACGAATATAAAAAACTTGAGACAATGGGATTTAT
>JAVHRK010000017.1:0-1281 GCA_036171615.1 Bacteriovoracaceae bacterium | reverse complement strand
CAAATCAAAATTCAGGGTACTAATTCGATGATTGATCATACAGATCAAATGGTGAAAACTAGTCAAGAGATGACAAAGAGTTTGATAGATGTCTCTGGTATTATCTTGCAAAAAAATTCTCCAAGTTGTGGCGCTGAAAAAGTTAAAATTTATAGTCAAGAGGGGATTCCTCTCCCTTATGATAAAAGCAGTAATGTCCATCGCGGGATTTTTGCTCAAAATTTTATTGAAGGTAAACCTCTAGTTCCATATATCGATAGTGGAAGATTTCTTGATATAGATGAAAGAGAAAAGTTTTTAAGAAAAGTATTCTGTCATTTTAGATTTCAAAATTTGGATGGAACAATTAAGTCATTACAAGAATATCACGCTCGATATAAGTTTTTAATAATGGAATACTCGCAAGATGACATGAGAAAGCTGGGGAATATCTCAGCAAATAGTTCTAGAGTTAATCCCTTATTGGTGTATGATAAATATTCACAAATACTTTTCTCCACTCTGAATAAAACACCAACTGTTAAAAACAAGATAAATGTATTTCAACATCTTTTAGGTTTTTTTAAGAATGATTTAACACTGGAAGAAAAAAAACTTATTAATGGTTTGATAGAAGATTATAAAAATAAGTTGATTCCTTATTCCGTACCTTTTAAAATGATTGATTTTTTAATTCAAAAACATAAACAATATTATTTAATAAATCATTACTACTTAACACCATTTCCAAAAGAGCTTTTAGAGGCCACATGATGTTCTTTTAGTCGGGTTATTAACTTACAGATTTATATGCCAGTAAGTTTTTCAATGTCCAATAATTCCTCAATCTTCTCGTTAGATAATAATTTTTTTCTCATTATAAGTTCTATAATGTTTAAATCACTTGCAACTGCCTCTTTCACAAGTTCAGCTACTAGATTATGGCCCAAAAGTGGATTTAGGGCCGTTGCTATTTGTGATGATTGGTATGCATGCTTAAGACATATATCACGATTTGCTGTAATACCAGCTATACATTTTTCTCTAATCGTAAAAATGGTGTTGATAAGTAGATGACTTGATTCAAGCATCAAATGTGCCATTAAAGGCATCATTACATTAAGTTCAAGTTGTCCTGCTTGAATTGCATATGCTAATGCACTATCGTTTCCTAACACTTTATACATAACCTGATTTCCCATTTCTAAAATTGACGGATTTATTTTTCCAGGCATAATACTTGAACCGTAAGCGGTAATTTAACCACATTCTTTTCATTGTCTTAAAATTAGTCAAAAATTT
>JAVHRK010000016.1:0-6459 GCA_036171615.1 Bacteriovoracaceae bacterium | reverse complement strand
AATTTCTTATAAAAAATATTGAATTTTCAGGTTAAATGGCACCAGCCACTAGTTAAATTGTTAACCTGGAAATGAGCGAGTGGACAAGCTTGTAAACCTTGTCCACTCACACACTTACTTCCCTAATTCTAATTATTATTCCATTGGTCTGCGAGTTCTCGAGCTGATCAATAGTAGACATTTATATCCATATCAAATTTAGTACCTGGGACATTATAAAGACAAGATCCCGTGCTAGTACAATTAATTTCACTTGAAAATTGCCATAAAAAATAATTTGGCCAAATTCCCGCAGGATAATCTGTGACTTTGGTCTTAAATCTTGCATACCAAAGTTTTGACTGCTGAAATAAGGAATTATTTTTAACTTTCTGATTAAGTAATTTAGTAGTTGAATCATTTGCATAGACTACAGGTATACGACCAGTTGATACATAAATTCGATCCATAAAGATGACTGCCTCGTCAATACTCATTAAACTTGTAGAGGTTGTATTTTCTAGATCTAAAATCATTAATGTTTTTGGTTCATTTTTAACAATTGAGAGAAAAAGATCGGCCTGAGCAATGGTATTTCCTTTTGAACCAAGGTGATAAGCACCCCATAGATACCCGCGCTCAAGAGCTATTTTTTTTCGCGCTTGATATTGAGTATCAACTTTTAGGCCTATACTTGATCTGTGTATCACTCCAACAACTTTTGTATCAGTTGCCATCTTATTCCAGTCAATTGAATTACCTTCATAGGCATCAATAACTAAAGATGTATCACTCATTTCCCATGGTCGATTAAAAGATGACAATGATGTGGTTACTGGAGGAATTACAACTTTAGGTACTGTTAGCGGAGTAGGTGCAATACTCGGTCTTTTTGATCCAAATGCATACACATTAGGAATCTCAAAAATGTTTAGGAAAAGAAAGAGAATGAAAGAATATTTACCAGAACACATTAAGACCATCCATGGCCTTTTAAGAATTTGCTTCATCCTGAAGCTCCTTTTGTAAAAGTTATTATATGGAATTATTTAAATGCAAAAAAACCATGCCAATAAAATACCGATAAGCAGTTGATAAGGATGTGCACTATAAATAATTTTATAAAACTTCAGGAGCAATATGGGCCCTAAAAATGATCCTGTATTTTAAGCTCAGTGATTAAAATTCACCGACTAATTTAAATTTTTTTGAATCAATATGGATAAAAAAGTTATAAGCTTAATAAAAGCTAAAAATTTTAAATAAAGGGTAAAAAATGAATTTACAAGAATTTGTAAAATATGCGAGATCCACCGATCCCAAAATTATTATTAATAAATTAAAAGACAATTTTTATTTGATGGAATCTGAATCTGACGTAATGGCCATGACTGACTTGATTGTATATATCTGTGGAGAGCAGTCTGGTGAATGGGAAAAAGGAATTGATTTACTCAAGAAAATAAAAAACAATGCAAAGATAAGTGATAAAACACATATTCATAGAGCGGTAGGAATATTGAGTCTCGGAAATAACCCGAATATTTCGATAGATCACTTTTCACTGCCAGAACAAATAATAATTTATACCCAGACGGCCACGGCCATTGCAAAATTGGGAGGCCATAAAAATGCCGAAAAATTCTTAAAATTAGCTGAAGAAATCAAACTAAATTTATGAATTTGAATAATAGTTTTTTGGTCAATATTATAGGCAAAAAATAATATTTTTTTAATAGGAATAAATATGAAACTAATTATCTTAACTTCTCTTTTCATTGCGACTGCAGTTCAGGCTGAAGGCTTTACTTGGAACTGCATTAAAGATGAAAAGATTATAAAAGTAAATGGCAATAATATTTTTGAAAAAAAAGCAGACTGTCTTAAGCAACATGGGACATGGGAAAAAAAACCACTGGTAGATATTATGAAACAACCTTCAGGTAGTGCTGGTGGTTGGTAGACCAAATTTCAATTCGTTTAAATTAACTTCTTCATCATGGTAGGTCTTAAATAGCCTATCCCAGAATGAAAAAACAACTCCATAGTTTTTTCCAAAGTGGATAGGATTCTTACTATGATGTAGATGATGTATGTGCGGACTTATTAATATTTGCTTTACAATGCTGGGATAATTTACAGGGATATGTGAATGATGCAAATTCACTGTAAACATATATAAAAAGAATCCTGCACCAACCCCTAAAATAGTAATGACAGGTGTCTGCATTGGAAAAAACCAGTGAAATAATGATAATCCCAAAGCTGCTGAAAAACTTCTTACACTATTTAAAATCAATGGCTCAATTGGATGTTGTCGATGGGTCGTAAAAAAAGTTAATTGAAGCGCGGAATGATGAACGTAATGAATTTTCTTAAGCCAAAGAAACCTATGCATCGCACGATGAACAAAATAACTAGCTCCATCAATTGAAATCATAGTTACCAGTGTAGCAAGAATCCCCTCTTGCCAATTACTAACTTTATAATTCCAACTGACACCAGAGTGATTAATAAGTTTATTTGTTAGATAAATCAAATTATGATCAAAAATCCATACTTCGAAGGGATGAATGACAAAATTCAATAAGAGAATTGTTAGAATAGTTAACTTGATATCAGTAAAACATGAATGAGTGCCCCATACTTCTTTTGAAAAATAGATATGAAAAACTTCACTCCATTTTTTCTTAGATTTTTGTTTCAGCCATAATAAACTTATTAAAAAAGCACTAAGTAAATATGGAAGAAAAAAAATTGAATTAGGCCCTATTAATTTCATTACATAATCTTTGGAATTGCTTGTTTAATAATCGACTCGATTGATGACTTTATAAATTCAAAATTTGGAGACTCTCCATAGATATAATATTCTTTTGAGGTTAATTGCTGATCAATTTGTTTGGTTTTTTTTTGTAATAACACGTTTCCAGAAACTGTCTCAAACACATTCATGTTAAAAATATATTCAAGACTCAAGGTTTTATCAACTTCTTTCATCCGTAAAACTAAAGTTTCGAGATAACTTAACTCTCTAGATCCCGGTGGTTTTAATTTCACCTCGAACATCCCATTAGAAAACCTAGTTTGAATAATTTTGAACTTTAAAAAATTTTCAAAAATTTCTAAAAACTGCAGCAGAACTAGTTTAGGTCCAATAACAATTTGTAAAAATCCAGAAGGCCAAATATTTTTTAGATCTGAGAAAGTTAGATAAATTCCACCATTTTTATCTGAAGTGGGACAGTCTTGTGGAATAGTAAATTCCCAAGGGAAAGTCAGTTCATCTGAAGCTACAATTGATAAATTAAGTCCTAAGTTAAGTTGCGAGATAAGATCCCAGGCCTTAGAGTCTTTTGCTTTAACTTTTTTTGAATTCCCATAAGCGAGATTAATCTGTAAATCAAGGATTTTCAAATCCTCGGTGCCGTGATTTAAAATAGTAAGCGCCCCTGTAATCTTGTCTCCTTGATTCCATTTTTCACCATTAGTAATAATACTATATTCCAGTGGTTTTAAAAAAACAGTTGATTTCATATTGGCCTTTCAATAGAAGATTTAAATAATGATAATAAGTTAAGTGATCAATTTACGCAAATTAAACTACTTAGATAAATATTCGATTTTGTGTTACAATGATAAATATGAAATTAATAATTAATTCGATTCTCATTAGCTTCCCAATTTGGTTATACGCAAGTGCCAATATTACCAATGAAGATTTTTCACATTTAAATCAAGAAAGAATAGCAAACAATTTAAGTCCTATTGATCAAATTGAAGATGCAGACACAATTATTCAAGATGAAATGGATGCAATAGTGGTAGAAAATCCAAATAAACTCAGAGTGCCATTTACTAAAAAGCTAGCTGCTAGAAATAAAAAACGCGAACTACAAAGAGTTAATCAATTAAAATATCATAATGAAGCACTTCTTGAATTTAAGAAAAAATAAAAGACTATGATTAGATTGAGTTCTTAAAAAAGATTAATCAAAAAATTTTTTAATTATAAGAGACCTATAATTAAATATCTTACTAATATCCTTTCTTATAAAATAACCTGCCAATATTCTTCCGAGAAGGCCCATAGGTATTATATAAACTACTTCGTCTAACATCAGAGTCCCAGCTTTATAATGTTTAAACGAATGCTTATGAATCCACTTTGCATAGGGCCCTATTAATTGAATATCAGTAAATGTATTTCCGTGATCATAGACGGATATAAGTGATTTCCATTTTACGGGAATACCGTGAATCTTAAGTTTGTAATTAATCATTGTACCCTGTTCAATTTTTTGTGTATCTTTATCAATAATTTTAAAACGTAAATGAGGTGGAGTAATTCTCTCGAGATTGTTTTCATCAGCAAAAAAATCAAAAACAGTCGGTAATGGTTTATTTATCCACAGATATTTTTTTAAAGTTGATTCTCCTTTCACTGTAAATTTTAATATATCTTCGAGGGCCAGCTTAAGGGAATTGAATTTAAATTGAAAACCTTCTTGCACAAATTGATGAGGTACAATATTTTGACCAGTTAATAAAATATCGGACATTTCTCCAAAAATCATTTTTAAAACAATTGCAGGGATAGGAAGTAATGTCGGACGATTTAAAATATTTCCTAATATTTTAGTAAACTCATTATTAGTAACAGGCCCTGGTGCGGTACCATTATAAATATTAACTAAGCCTTCATTTTCTATGAGAAAAATAAATTGATTAACTAAATCATCAATATGTATCCAGCTCATGTATTGTTTGCCATTGCCAAGATTACCTGCAATTCCTGCTAGAAAAGCAGGCAACATTTTCTGAAGTGCACCTCCATCTGGAGATAAAACTATACCTGTACGAATACAATAGGCCTTTAATTGAGGTATATTATGGTTTAATATACTTTTTTCCCAATGTAAGCAGACTTGAGCAAGAAAGTCTGTACCCACTTTATTTTCATCATTAACTTCTTTATCACCACAATCTCCATAAATACCAATCGCTGATGAAGAAATAATTTTTGCAGGTTTTATATCTTGTTCTTTAATTGTTTTAATTAATAATTCTGAGCCCTTTACTCTAGAATTTAAAATTTTATTTTTTTTACTTTCAGTCCAGCGTCCTGAAGCAATATTATCTCCAGCAAGATGAATAATAATATCAACATTTAAAAGTGCACCGACTTCAATAAAGTTTTTGTCAGGATTCCAAGTGAAAAATTCAACTGGGAATGGAATAATCTTCTGTGCACTGACTGAATCTCGAGTAAGTACACGGATATCATCAAATCCACGGGATACAAGACTCTCTAAAAGTTTAGTTCCAACAAGTCCTGTAGCACCTGTAATTAGAATTTTCATATTTCTCCTTATTTTTTAATATGATAAGTAATCACGTCATAGTTCTATAATTGCTTCAATTACTTATTTCCAATTGACGTCATTAAGTGTTGAAAATGTAAAACCATTATTAGTAAATTCTGGTATCATTTGTTTAAGCATCTCGGAAGACTGAAGACGTACATCATGCATTAAGACGACTCCGCCTTTGCGCCTTACTGCTTCACTCAGATACCCACTCATACAATCTTCAATAGATATTTTCTTACTCCAACATGCCCAATCTGCGGCTTGAAGGTATTGACCATTTTTAAACTCAATTTCTCCGCCAATATCCCACATAATTGGCCCAATATACTGTTGACCAATTTCATTAGAGTTTAAAAAATCTGCATATTTTTGGGCCCAAACTGCTTCAGGGGCGCGGAAGTAAAAATGACGATTATTCACAAGGTAAGGAATAATCACCTGGTGAGCGTCAAGTACTTCACTTTTTACAATTTTTCGCCATTCAAGCATATTTAAATTTTTAAGTGGTATATGAGACATGGAATGATTGCCGACAATATGGCCTTCATCAATTATCCGTTTCATAAGATCTGGGTGAGCAATTACATTTTTACCAACTACAAAAAATGTGGCCTTAATATTAAAATATTTCAGTGTATCTAAAATGAGATTGGTTACTCCTGGAGTAGGTCCATCGTCAAAAGTGAGTATTATTTCATTATGCCCTTGGTGAATATTTTCAATATTATGTTTTGAAAAAACCTTATCAAGGGATTCATCTGACCAAGTCTTAGGTACGAAAAACAAAAGAAACAAAAACAGTAAAAACCTCATGTTAACTCCTTGGAATAGCAAGTATTTTACAATACTAAGTGATTAATTGCCTAGGAATTAATGCAAAACAAGAATATGCCAAAGAGAATAAAACTTGATTAAAAACAAGTTTTATAAATTGATAACAATAACCATATTGAGTTAATATAAATACTTGAGTAATCAAACTAAAAATACATGCATGTCCTCCTGCTTAAAAGTCAACTCGTGTCTATTTGCAGGACTGTCAACTTGTGAACTAAATGAATCCCTCCCCGCAGCAAGCTACGGGGTATCGAGGAGTTCGCTTGGCCCT
>JAVHRK010000015.1:0-25985 GCA_036171615.1 Bacteriovoracaceae bacterium | reverse complement strand
GCCTTACATTTGTGAAGTCAAGTATGCGATTGAAAGATGTGGGTAATTGTTAGACAAATCACAATGAGAGATGAAGACTTTACAGAGTGACTAAAATTTAGACAGTTCTTAAAAATTGTAATTTAAATTCAATCCGTAATTTCTAAATTTATAAATACCATAATCGTCATACGATTGCTGGTAGGTAAACACTGAAAGATTGTATAAAGATGTACCAATTGCTAAATGGGCCCCGAGGTATGTTTGATCATTAGTAAAGAGATCAATATTAACTAAGTCGAAAAACCTTAATTTTGTACCGAATATTGCAGTACGATTATTTAAATAATTTCCTTGATAAAAAGGAGAATAACCAGCATATAGTGTAATTGTATAGTCATGAGACCAATTGGATAGAAACAGATTACGAGTTTCGAAGCCAATAAATGAATTAAATATTTTATAATCAACTTTAGTAATAGGCAAAGAAGTCATTTCTACAAGTATCTTCCCCCAATTCTCTAACCTATATTCATTTTTAAGGTTTATATTCATATAAAAGTTGTAAGGCCGTTCGCTCAATTTAAAACTAGGCTTAGACTCTACTAACTGCCCTACTGTTAACTTCTGGTTTAAAATCTGCATGACTCCATAATTAACTGAGAAATTAATTTTAAAATCACTTTGAATAAGAAAATTAAGTTCAGTACTTGCGTTATAGTTTTTAAAAAGTAATGTTTCAACCTCTGGAAAGACAGGATCTATTAAATAGAAACTTCCTCCTAAATTAGCATGTAGGCCTTGTTTAAATTTAACGTCACCTATATTGAAGATTTTATATAAATCTACTTGTGTAAAAAATGAATAAGGAACACCAAAACTATTTTGAAGTTTTTGATTAATCCGTGTCTGATTTTTTGAAGATATATCTTGATAGAAACTAAGAACATTTTGCTCTCCTAAAAGGAATAAACTAATGCTCCAATCAGTTACTCTATTAGATCGAGAGAACGGATTAATAATTTCGATGGGATTAGAATGATCTTTCATCCTTAATAATTGACTATCTAGTAGCTTCAACTCAGTAGATGCAGATAATGTCTGTATAAGGACTAAAGTAGTGAGCAAGAAAGATACAAATAATAATAAATGTCTAAATTTCATACGTAATCTAACTCCTAACTGACTAGTATTTCATCATAATTAGATGGTCTCAAACTTGCTTATCATTAATTATTAATTCTTTAAAACATCATCAAGAGGGGAAACTTATGTCAAAATTTAATAATTATCTTAACTATAAGAATAGTATGGTCTTTGCTATATGTCTCGCGCTCTCTGCTGGGTGTATTCAAAAAAACCATCAAGTTACAGATTCACAATCAATGGTACAGGCCCAAATGATGCTTGATCAACGAAACTATAGCAGCGCGATTATGAAGTATGAGCAAATCGTGATCGCAGACCCATCGAATGAAGCAGCTAAAATTAAACTCTTTCATGCTTATGCCGGAGCAGGTGGGTTTGAAGCTTTAAGTCTGGTTGATGTTTTAAAGGCCGCTGAAAATAAAATCGCTGAAGTTCAAAATAGAGAAAAAGAAAAAGTCAAAAATAAGATTAAGCAAAAAACTATTCAAGCAATTGAAAATAGTATTGATGAGCTGTCTGAAATTCTATCTCCTATACCTACACTAACTGAAGTCCAAAAAGTGAATTTAAATAAAGCACTTTCACTTTACCAGGAATTAGGTTTAAAAATAGACACTGCTGGAAGTTATAATAATTTCAAATGGGGAACTTTACATGCATTCAGACTGGCGGTTAATCTAAAAGATATGGTTGTAAATTTACAACGCTCTAAAGATGTAAATCATAATTATGATTTATCTTTAGTTGAAAAAGCAATCATTTCACATTCTAAAGAAATTGGGACAGATTTTTTTCAAGTAGTGAAACTTTACTCTAACAGCTATACAAAATTTAAATTAATACACGAAAAAATTGAAAATTTAATTGGTAAAACAATCAATAGTCCAAGTTTTAAATTGAAAATTAATTCGCTTGCCATTGATGAAAAAGATTTTTATCAAAGTTTTATTAAAGATAATACTGAGGCCATTACAAGTATTGTTTCAGAATATATAAGCAACTATACGCATGAAATCAAAAGCCTCGTTGGCAAAAGTGATAAAATACTTCCTCCAACTATTGAAATTAAAGCTACAACAACACGTATAAAGGCCTTAATTTCTTTAGCGGTAAGACAGTTTACAATTGAACAACCTGATGCCGAAGTTGCTTTAAAAGAACTTTTTAGTTCGCAAACAAAACAAGAATTATACCAGTCTTTAATAGATAGTATTAATAACGAAAACCTCTCAAGCCTGAAATCTTTTATATTATCTAAAGAAGGGAAACTAAATGCACTTGTTACCTATGCAAGATTATTAAGTAAAAATATTACAGAATCAGGTATCGATACTGAAATTAGAAATGAGATTAATGCGTTGGCAGCAAAAGTAGATCAACAAGTTTTAATAAGTGAACTAACAGCAACATCGATGGCCATTGAACTTGCTCAAGAAGCGGCTGTTTCTAAACTTGCAATACTAAGCGAAGAAGATATGGTCTTGCTAGAAAATCACAGCGTTAATCTAAATTTAAGAATTCAAGAGATTAACGATTATTTACAAAAACCTGTTGATGAACTCAGCCAAGCACTTAATTCAAATATCCCTGCTGAAGATCAAATTCAAATTAACAAAATTATTGCAAGTGTAACCCAAATTAATTAATCAATATTTATGAGTTGGTAACATTATGTTACCAACTCATACCTGATCAAAAGAATCTGATATTGTTATTTCTGGCCACCCAATTGATTCAAATTATACAATTATTCTAATTGACTATTTTGAACCATGGAGGCTTCAGTGTTAAAAATTCAAACCTTACTTGCCGTGATATCCATAAGTACTTTGGGAAGTGCTTTTTCTAAAGAATATATAGTACGTCAAACAAATAAAACTCCATTTTATTTAAATCAATTCTCATCTGAGAGTTTCCAAGTTCTAGGAAAGCAATATATAAAAATTATTATTCCAGAATCTAAAGATTATGAATTTAATTCTATGATGAAACATAATTTTTCCAATATTCAATATGAAGAAAATATTGTCTATAATATTTTTGAAAATTCAGAAGATCTTATTCATCCAATAGAGCCAGATTTTTTTAAGCTTTGGGGACTAGAAAATAATGGTAAAAATGAACCCATCAATTTGACTAAGATGTCGCCAGTTGAAGGAATAGTTGGAGCAGATATTGGTGCCCGCGACGCTTGGAATATTACGACAGGAAATAAAAATTTGATCATTGCAGTTATTGACACTGGTATTGATTATAATCATCCAGATTTAAAAAATAATATTTGGATAAATGAAAAAGAACTTAATGGTAAACCAGGCGTCGATGATGATGGAAATGGCTTCATCGATGATATTCATGGTTATGATGTTTCAAATAACGATGCTGATCCAATGGACGATAACAAGCACGGTACTCACGTGGCAGGAGTAATTGGTGCCAGTCATAACGGCTTCGGAATAACGGGAGTAATGGCAAACGTATCACTAATGGCAGTGAAATTTACAGATGTAAATGGCCGTGGTGATTTAGAAAGAGGTTTAAAAGGAATTAATTACGCTGTTTTATCAGGTGCAAAAATATTATCTAATTCTTGGGGAAATCGAATTTATTCAAAGATGTTAGAAGATGCCATAAAAGATGCTAATGATAAAGGAGTTGTTTTTATTGCGGCCGCTGGTAATTTTGGAGCGAATAATAATGATGTCAGTCCTATTTATCCTGCCAGCTATAAAGTAGAAAATGTTATATCAGTAGGAGCATTTTCTGCTCAAGACTATCCTTCAGCTTTTTCTTGTTACGGGCCAAAGTCAATTCATATTTCTGCGCCTGGAACTAATATCCTCTCAACAGTACCTGGAAATTCATATGCAGTATTATCAGGAACTTCACAAGCGACTCCTTTTGTAACTGGTGTCGTAGGTCTGGCTCTTTCTTTTAGTCCTAATATGACTCCATTAGAAATAAAAAATAAAATTATTGAAACAGCTACTGAAACAAAAATGCTAAAAGGGAAAAATATTGCTAACGGAAGAATCAATGCAGGAAAACTTTTACAATCATTATAAATTATATTTTAGTTTTGAGTAGTTTTACTTAACTCGGTAACAACTACTCGTACATCCTTAGAATTAAGGATTAATTCTTCTGCAATACTAAAAGCTTTTTCACTTTTGTTTTTATTGGCCGCTATAGATTCTTGAAAAAAGTTTGAGGATTCTTTTATATCCTTTAATCCTAAGCCTTGTTCTTTTATTACTCCTTGAATTGTAATAATTTTAAACTGAACTTCTTCAGCGATGGTGGCCATTGTGTTTAACTGAGTTATGCAACTTCTGGATAGCAAAGCGCCCTTTTCAAGCGAGGTAGAACTTTCATCAACTAAATTTTTAATTTCAACTGAACTTTCATTTACAAGTTTACCGATTTTATTAATACCGTCTGAAAGCATATCCTTAATGTCTTTAGATACCACTCCACTTATTGTTGCAAGTTTACCAACTTCTTCGGCAACTATGGAAAATCCTTTACCATGTTCTCCGGCCCTAGATGCTTCTACTGATGCATTAAAAGACAATAGCTTTGTTTGAAATACAATATCATCTATTAATTTAGTTTTATTTTTTATCTCGTTAATAAATTTCATGATGTCATTAAGTCGATCACCATTTTCTTCTACTTGCTGTAATATTTTTTTTCACTTAACTCCATTTGAGTGAGCGTATCTGATAATTCAACAACATTTAATTTTGAATTATTGGTAGTATCAAAGTTCTTTTCTGATATTCTCAATAAAACTTCTATGTTTTCTGACGATTTCATTGTCATTTCGCTCATTTCTTCAACAACGTTTTCAATATAGCGAGTTGACGTTGCTTGCTGTTCCGTTGCTTGTTTTATTGCCTGTGAAGCATCGTTTAGTTCATCAGCTGATGTATTTAACTTATCAGCTGAAGTAACAAGACTTGATGAAATCTCATTAACAGCGTTATTTCTAATAAAATTTTTATAAGTTGTTCTTATGAGAAAAAATATAAAAAACAAAACTGCTACAATTTCAATTTTAAAAATTGTTTCTACTTTTTTAAATATCTCGGTTTCATAAAACAATGAATCTGGAAGAGCAACCCATAATTCCCACGAATGTAAGTCGTTAGTTTTTACATTAATAATTTTTGAATAAATTAATTTCTGATTAATGAGTCCTTTATTGAAAAATGGCACTGACTCTAACCAAGATGCTGAGGGTGATTTTATGATTTGATTTTTGTAATCACGATTTACAAGAGCATGAGTTCCATCAGGTAAATATTTTTCAATCACATTTGTTCTTAAAACAGCTGAAACTCCTCCGTTCATATTTCCTGACTGACTGTATTTGGGTACTGTAAAGACAATACCTTTTCGGGTGTTATTATTCTTGTTATCGACATCTTTCTGTGAAAAATCTGAATTATCACATGTGATAATTTCTGGACCAGAAAGCATCGGAACGGCGAACTTTTTAAAAGTTGAATTTGTTGGATAATTTGAATTAAAAAACTTAAATTGATCCCTATAAAGTGCATATTCAAAACTCTCATCTTCAACAATTGCACTCTGACTCTTTGATTTTTCTTTTTCTGTTTTTAACTTATTATCAGTTATAAGTTCATCAAATACAGCGAGTGGTTCCTCAGGTTTTTGAGTAACCGAATTAATTTTTTGATAATCAAACCCCTTGGGCAAAATATAAATTTCAGAAAGTTGTATATTTAAGAAAGCATTATTATATAATTGCTGAATTGAGCCAATAGTGTCTTGAGCCAAAACCTCTCCTGGCAACTCAATTGCAACGACTCCTGGTAATAAGCTTACAGTACGAACTGTTTCATATGCTGTTTTAAATTTTTCATAAATAGTATCTGCAATACTAACCGATTTAATGTCAGTTTTCGCAATATATATTTGTTTGACTTGAGCAACTTCTTTTGTATGAAGATATAAAACTGAACAAATTATAAAGGTAGAAAAAAGAGCAATGATGATAAAATACTTACTCTTTAGATAACCTAAAATATGACGATTCAACATTACCAAAACCTTTTTTGTTTTTTATAATTTATTAAAAATTATTACACAGATCATATTATATGCAATATATAACAGTTTTGAGCACATTCCTAACAATAGTAATTGGGTTAAGTTTCTCTTCCGCAATTTACTATGCTAAAATGTTTTCATGAGTAAGCAAGTGAAAAAGAAAAAAGAAATACCGATTCAAAAACCTAAAAAAATTGATCATTTTTTTTATTGGGAAGGAGATATACTTATTGTCAATATTCTTGGAACTCCAAGTGCAAAAGTCGATGCAATAGGTAAAGTAAAAGGCAATCAACTTAAAATCAGTGTTACTGCAGCACCTAGATTAGGAAGAGCAACGGATCATATGGTTAAATTTCTGGCAAAAATTTTTGAAGTTTCTGTCTCAGATATTGAAGTTGTTTTTGGTAGAATGAACGTCAACAAACAATTGCGCATTAAGGCGCCGAAGAAATTACCTTCCGTATTTTTATAATCGTTTCATGGAGTATTTATGATTAATAATATTGTTCTACGAAGTATTCGGTATATGCTAGACATCAGTGAGACTAAATTGATAGAGATAGCAAAACTTGCAAATTGCGAAATTTTATCTACAGAAATAACTGGATATTTAAGGCTAGAGGAAGAAGATGGTTTTATCTATTGCCGAGATGAAATTATGGCCAATTTCTTAGATGGACTTATTTACTTTAAGCGCGGTAAAGATGACTCACGTCCTGCTCCTCCCCTTGAACTCCCTCTAACTAATAATACAGTATTAAAAAAATTAAGAGTTGCATTTGAATTAAAAGAGGAAGATTTACATACAATTTTTATTAATGCTGGTTTTCCACTTTCAAGACCCGAACTAAGTGCTCTTTTAAGAAAACAAGGTCAGAGTAATTATAGAGAATGCGGAGATCAGGTTTTGCGAAATTTCCTGAAAGGTTTAACTTTAAAGATTAGAAAATAAATGGAAAAACTTGATATCTCCACATTCAAAGAAATGCCATGGAAAAATGGTCGAGGCCTTACAACTGAACTATACACAATCGGTATACCCTTTGTTTTTAGAATATCAATTGCCACTATTTCCGAAGATGGAGTTTTTTCACTCTTTCCTTTTATCGATAGAACCCTTCTCTTGCTAGAAGGAAGTGGGATTTCACTGTCTATAAGTAATAAAAAATCTCAACTTACGAAATTATTTAAACTAATTCATTTTTCTGGAGATGAAAAAGTTACCTGTGAATTAAATAGTGAACCATGTCGAGATTTTAATATAATGATTGATCGTAGATGGGGTTCTTGCAAAACAACACTTATTGAACGCGATCACCCCGTAACAATCACCGCCACACAAGACTTAACATTTATCTATGACCACTCGTTGAACTTATTATGGAAACTAGATAATAATGAATCTATTGTTTTCACAAAAAACATAGATATTCCCTTAATACTTATAAAAACAAATCCTAAAGAATGAAAATTAATTTTTATCAACTTACATTTATTGAACTTCAAAATATTTTTAAAAATAATAATATTAACCCGGCAGCGGCAACTTTGCTTTTTCGACATTATTATAAATATAAAAATAAAATCACTTGTACTCACCATAACCTTTCACAAAAAGCTCGTGATTATATATTAGAAAATTTTAGTTTTGAATTACCAGAAATTGATAGAACTCAGGAGGCAGAAGATTCAACCGTTAAATTTCTATTTAAATTAAAAGATAATTTTACAATTGAAGCCGTTCTTATACCCTTCAATCATAAATATACCCTTTGTATTTCTTCTCAAGTTGGTTGTGCAATGAATTGTTCTTTTTGTTTCACTGGAACACAGGGACTTAAAAGACATCTCACAACTGACGAAATTACCGGACAATTTATCCAAGCTTGGGAGTGGTTGATTGAAAATCGTTCGGCCAATAGTCTTATCAGGAACATCGTCTTTATGGGGCAAGGTGAACCCTTACATAATTTTGACGCTGTAAAAAATGCGACGGAGATATTTCTAGATAATCACGGCTCTTCAATTGGGGCACAACGAATCACAATTTCAACGGCCGGATATTTACCTGGCATTAGACGACTAAATCAAGAAATGCCAAATGTTAATATTGCTCTTTCACTTCATTCAGCGTTCGATGAGAAACGAAACAAACTAATTCCCATAAATGAAAGATATCCCCTTTTAGAAATTATGGATTATCTTGATAATATACCACTTCGAAAAAAACAATTTATTACGTTTGAGTATTTACTTATAAAAGACTTTAATGATTCACAAATAGATGCACTTGCAGTTGGAGAACTTCTAAAGAATAGAAAAGCATTAATAAATCTAATACCATTTAATCCATTCCCTGGTTCATGTTATCAACGACCGGAATTAAAATCAGTGAAAAATTTTCAAAAAACGCTAGAAGAATTTAGAATTCCAACAATGATTAGAACTACAAAAGGTGATGAAATACTTGCCGCTTGTGGACAATTAAAAACTATCTTTCAAAAATAAACGACCAGTTATTTTATAAATTTGAATTCCATCTTGACCAGTCCAAACTTCGAGGTAATCGGCATGGTGTCCTTCGACGATAAGTTTTGTATCTATTGTTACTGTTTCACTATATGCCTCTTTAAGCTCTAGTGAATTCTCTGTTATTCTACCAATTAATTTATCACCATCAAAAAGATTTTCACCATTTTTTGTATAGGTAACGGGCCCTAAATCTAAACCAATTATTGAACAATCAAAATAACCACTTGTTCTAGAAAAAGATTTTGATGTTTCATTAAAACTAATTTTCATATCGCAAGGAGCACCACTGCCATCATAGCTCCATTCTCCCCACCCCTGCCAATTTCCACCAACACTTGCAAAAGCAAGACTTGAGCTAATTAAAATTAAAAATCCAAAAAATATTTTCATTCTTACCTCGTTAAAATAAAACCTGATTCTTTTTCTACTTCACTTATTGTTGTTTGATATTTTTGCCAATCATTATTAGTTAAATTTTGCAATGGAGGATATGTGCTTGAACTACATAAGTTTTGAAGATCCTCAAAGGGACGTTGTCCATTCTGTAGCAGATTAGGAATAATAACAGCAACACTTACAGTATCAGCATTGATATCAATAACAGACTGATCTTGGTTTAAAACATAGATAACTTTAAAAAATTTTGAAGGAATTGAAATATCATGATTTGGACCTATGGAACCGAAATTTTCATCAAAAATGGGTCCACTTACTACAAAAAATTTTTTATTTTTACTGACTACTAAACTTCTTGTGTAAGATTCTAAATGGGCCCAAATAACTCTATTAATATATGCGGTTTGTGGTGCCATATTACTCATTAAGAAAGTAGCTTCATTATTTTCTACAGTATTTGTTCGATCAGCAGATGGAATTTGATGTCCTCGATCATAACAACTGCCATAATAATCAGTTGGAGCAACTGCATGTTCAGAAAAGCTTGTTAAATATTTTTCTAAGATACTATCTTCTTGAAAATTATTACTTCTCCCCACACTTCCAATATTGGTTTTTTCTAATTTCCAAGCAACCCAATTGGGCGATCTCAACTTTCGATTATAAGAAAGTACATATTGTTTCCGTGACATGATAACTTCACTTACATCATTTGAGCTATGAGGAATTATGTTTGCAATATTTTCATTTTGTTCAAGCGGTACATCTCCGAGTATGATTTCTGTTTTGGGAAAAGCTTCTGAATAAAGCAAAAAACAAAAGAGAAATGATAAAATAGGAAATTTTTTCATTACTTAATGCTAACTAGATTTTCTATAAAGTATAGTTAGAATTAAGTTAAGACTTTATCCTTTTTTAATTTCCAATTCCATACTGGAGCATTTATGTCTAGATTATTCCTGTGTGTCCTAATTCTTAGTTTTTCATTCCCTAGTTTCTCAAACGAAACTTCGAGTGATCACAAAGAAAAACATAGCGAACATAAAAGAGTTCCAGGGCCAGTTAAAGTTGTTAAGGCATTACAGTTTTTACAAAATGGAAATAATAGATATTTAACTTCAAGACCGAGAAAAGATGGTGCCTACAAAACTGATCGAGAACGTTTATTAAAAGGCCAAAAGCCACATACTATTATTCTATCATGTAGCGATTCTCGAGTTCCACCTGAAGTAATTTTTGATCAGCGCCTTGGTGAAATTTTTGTCATTCGAACCGCTGGACAATCACTAGATTTTGCAGCAATTGCCAGTATCGAATATGCCGTATCTCACCTCGGAACTAATCTCATTGTTATTATGGGACACGAATCATGTGGGGCAGTTACAGCAGCACTGCAAACACTAAAAGGTGGAGATACAGGTAGTCCATGGCTTAATAAATTAGTAAAAGACCTCCAACCTCACCTTAAGCGATTTACAGAACTTTCTCCAACAGATGGAATCATTGTTGAAAGCTGGGCCAACGTCGAAGGTGTAGCTCATGATTTACTTGAACGATCCGCTCTTGTTAAAGAATTAGTTGATTCAGGAGAAATTGGAATTCAAAATGCACTTTACCATTTAGATTCTGGCCATGTAGAGTGGCGCTAAATTTTATATTTTAAAATATCAAAAACTAAAATATAAAAACCCATTAGTATAAAAAAACTAGCACATACTATTTTAATTAATTTCATTGGAATTTTTTCTTCAATACTTTTACTTAAAAAAACAACTGGAACATTTACTAGCAACATACCAAGTGTTGTTCCCCAAATCACTGTCCATAGTGAATTATATTTTGCAGCTAACGCAATTGTTGTTAATTGAGTCTTATCACCCATTTCTGCGATAAAAAAAGCGACTGCAGATGCAAGAAATGGTCCCCAGTGCCCATCAGGCATTTTTTTATTTTCCACAGTAGACTCTTTCTCAGGAACTAAAATTAAAATTCCCATAATAATAAATGAGAGCATTAATATCCAAGCAAGATAATATTCTCCTATTAACTTCATTAACCAATTTCCAGTAGCAGCTGCCAAAGCATGGTTTAGAAAAAAGCCAACAAACATTCCAGTAATAATAGGTGATTTTTTTTTGTATTTAAGGGCCAAAACCAAGGATAATAGTTGGGTTTTATCTCCTATTTCTGAAAAGGCAATCATTCCAGTCGAGATTAGAAAAGTATTGAGAATTCCACCAATCATTCATTTTTCCTTATTTTTTTATTACAAAAATACCAACTACCTTTAATATACTATGATGGATATTAGATTAATCACAGTCAAGGAAGACTTTGAAAAGGCCTTTAATATTCTTAACCAGAAAGCGTACCCTCTTTCTTTTTATGAATATGTTTTAAAGCACGATCAATTTCACAAAAAAACGACACTTAAACTTATTGGCATATTTGAGGATGACAATTGTATAGGTACTCTCAGCTACCAAGTTGTAGAATGCCCTCATCTTGATCGAATTTTAGATATTAAAGAAATTTATCAAACAGGAATTAAAGCTCACAAAAAACTTATGACCTTTATCGATATATTGGCCAAAGAAGAAAAATGTCGGGTGATTAAAATTTCTAAAAATAAAATTGAAAAATTAAATAATTCAATTTTTGATCGATTTGAAGGTTTTTTAAAAAATATTATTTTTCATTGAAAATTAGTGAAGCAATGATAGAGGCCCCTATAACACCAATTACTATATATAAGGAAATATCTGTAGGAATAGGATAATAATCTGCTCCTATCATTTTAAGACCTATAAAAACCAAAACAACTGACAAAGCATATGACAAATACTTAAATATTTGCACGACTCCTGCAAATGCAAAATACAAAGAACGTAGTCCCAGAATTGCAAAAATATTTGATGTATATGCAATAAATGTGTTTCGTGTAACAGATAAAATTGCAGGAATGGAATCAAGAGCAAAAATAAGATCTGTTGATTCTATAATTAATAGGACAAGAAAAAGAGGTGTGAGTTGTTGAATTCCATTTTTCTTAACAAAGAATTTTTCATCGTGAAACTCTTCAGTCATGCGAAATCTTTTTTTAGCAAATTTATAAATCCACTCATCTTCTGGATTTCGTTCCTCTTCACCAGCAAATAACATTTTAATTCCTGTATAGATCAGAAATCCACCGAAGACATACATCAGAAAGTGAAATCGCTCAATCAGACTAATACCACCAACGATAAAAATAATTCTCATCACTAGAGCACCAAGTATTCCCCAAAATAGGACGCGATGTTGATATTTTGTTGGAACTTTAAAATGTCCAAATATAATTGTCATAACAAAAATATTATCTACACTTAAACTTTTTTCGAGAATATATCCGGTTAGAAATTGTGAAGCTTCTTTAGTCCCAATAAAATAGTAAATACCAGCATTAAACAGCATTGCCAGAGTAATCCAGACGAATGTCCACGTCAGTGATTCTTTAATAGAAATATCATGGTCTTTTTTATTAAAAATACCTAGATCTATTGCCAACATCGCAAAAATCAGTAGGTGAAAGCCTATCCACCAATATATTTGATTATTCACTAACTCTCCATTATTATTTCTTTTTTATTATACACATTTTATATTATTATCATATCAACATGCTTCAAAAAATAATTGCTCAATTACTCTATTCTGTTATCAGGCTTCTCCATTTCTCCTATCGCTATGAATGGATTGATCAAAAAAATAAAGACCAAGCGGTGGCCTCGAATGAAAAAGGTGTCTATGTTTATGCAGTTTGGCATCAAAATTTTATAGGGTCTACTTTTGTTCATATTGGGCAAAAATTTACAATGATTGTTTCTGGCTCCAAGGATGGAGAATTGGTGGCAACTGCTTGTAAAAAAATGGGTTACTCACCAGTTCGAGGTAGTTCAACAAGAGGTGGTAAGGAAGCTATGTTTGAAATGGTCAAGAAAATTAAAAATGGCTTTCCTGGTGCTATTACCGTTGATGGCCCTAAAGGACCTGTTCATGTAGTAAAGCCAGGTATTGTCGAAATTGCAAGACTAGCAAAATGCCCTATCCTTCCTCTCTCATCTTACCCTGTTAAATATTGGAGCTTTGAAAAAAGTTGGGATAAATTTAGAGTGCCGAAGCCATTTACAAAAATATATTTAGTGGTAGGCGAACCAATATTTGTGCCAGAGAATATTTCCGAAACAGAATTTGAAAAAATCCGTGTAGATATAGCTAATGCAATTAATCTAGGTGAAGACAAAGCTAAGTCGTATCTTTAAGTTTCATGTTTTGAATCAGCTTCTTTAAATACATTGTGGTCTATAAGATAAGCATAAAAGTGTTCGAGTATGGCTTCTTGAAAATATTATGAACGGCAAGTCTTTGAATGATCCTTAAATAATATACTACTTGAAGATTACTCTCTCACAAAAGGGGGCCTAGGTTGGCACTCTTTATTATTTAATTCTTTTACGCTAATTCCATCAAGATATTCGTCTTTATATTTCACATAGCTTTTATAGTGATTACCGTAAATTGCAATTTCTTTTTCAGTTAATTTTCTTTTAACAATTGCAGGATTTCCCATAATCATACTATAGGGAGGATATTTTTTTCCAGGAGGAACAACAGATCCCCCCGCAACAACAGAGTGCTCAGAAATATGAGCTCCGTCCATAATAATAGCGCCCATTCCAATCAAGGTATGATCATCGATAGTACAGCCATGCAGAGTTACGGAATGAGCAATGCTTACTTGACTGCCAACCCGAAGTGGAAAACCTGTTGATACATGTAATAAACATCGATCTTGAATATTTGTATTATTGCCAATTTCTATTGAATCGACATCGGCCCTAATGACAGTTTGATGCCATATACTTGCATGTTCTCCAATGGTGATCTTGCCTATGATTTCAGCACTAGGTGCTACAAAAACATTTTCTGGAATAACTGGTATAAATTCTTTAAAAGAATAAAATGGCATTTAATTTAATTTTTTCCAAGGAAGTTTTGTTACATAGGCTGCAACGTCTGTAATATCTTTTGGCGAAAGACCTTTAAGTGTTGGGTTCATTGCTTCATTTACCCTGACTCCACTTTTCATATCTGTTAATTGTTTTACAATATACCAATCATACTGACCGCCAATATGTGCTGCTTTTTGAGAAACTTTTCCTTCTCCAGCTATTCCATGACAGGCAAGACATTTTGAATATATTTTAGAACCACTTACTAATTCCGGAGTATTTAGATCAACAACAGGTGCTAAAACTACTTTTGTTACTTCTTCAACAATTACTTCTTCTTTTGGGGCCGTCGTTTCTTTAATTAAATCGACTTGCGCTGTATGTTCAGCAGATGCCTTTTCGTAACTAAATTTCTTACTATCAATTGGGAGATTTTTATAGTTTGAGAGGGTAAGAACAATCACAAATCCAACCAGCATGCTTAAAAAAACGATTAATCTGACCATGAACTCTCCGACATTTATTTTTTATAGAAGCAAATTATAAGTGATTTCTACAGTGATATCAAACTTTTTTGAATTGCATCTAGTGACTTAACTTCCCTTAAAATCTCTAAGTGCTCACCTTTTAAAAAACCTTCAGCGACTGTATATCTCAGATGCTCAAGCAATGAGTCATAAAAATTATTAAAATTAAAAATCATACATGGCTTTGAATGCAGCTTTAATTGGGCCCAAGTCAATATTTCAAACATTTCATCCATGGTTCCCATGCCACCCGGAAGAGTCAGAAAAAAATCAGATTTATCATACATTATTTTTTTTCTTTCATGCATACTTGCCACAATATGAAGTTCAGTTAAATTTTTATGAGCAATTTCATAATCTACTAATGTTTGTGGCATCACTCCAATAACAGAACCTTTATTGGCCAACACACTATCGGCGAGTGCCCCCATAACTCCAATTGTGGCCCCACCATAGACTAATCCAATATTATTACTGGCCAATATTTTTCCTAAATCTTTTGCCATAGATAAGTAATTTGGATTTTTTCCTGCAGCTGATCCGCAAAAAACGCATAGATATTTCATTTGGAAACCGGTGTAATTACTAATTCAATTTGTTCAGCGCCTTTCTCATCTTCTTGTGTAATTGTTTTAGTTTCATTTAAATAAATATCGATTGGAGGCTGATTAAGAGTTTTCACAACTTTGCCATTTTGATTTAACAGTTCACCTTTAATTCTGACAAACCCAGAAGGTCCATACTCATGAATACTTTGAATAAAATAAGCTGAGAGATTTACCTTTACCCCATTCTTCATTTGCACGGTGATCTGCTCACGCTCATCTACAGATTCAATTGAATGTTGCTCGGTTGAAAGAAAAAAACCTTTTCCAATACCTTTTTTATAAATCAAACCAATTTCCAAACCAATCTTAGCTTCGGCAGAAGAAATAGAGAAAAGAAGAAATAGAACGAGAATTTTATTCATAGCTGAATGTTAAGGTATTTCAAAGGAGCCTTCAAATATTTTTTCGACTTTTCCACAAAGAAATACTTCTTTAAAGTCAGAAGAATAAGAAACAGCTAATTCCCCACCATTTGTTTCAAGTATCACTTCGTTGGGAATATTATAAAATTTTGCACAGGCAATTGCAGTTGCTGTCGCTCCAGTACCACAAGAAAGAGTTTCGTTTTCAACACCACGTTCATAAGTGCGGATGCGAATATGTCCCTCTGGAGTTAGTTGGAAAAAATTACTATTCGTTCCGGCCTCAAACAGTGAATTATAGCGAACCTCTTTACCTTTGAGAAAAACAGGGAATTTATCTACATTTTCCACTTCAAATACACAGTGTGGGACCCCTGTATTTAAATAGAGAGAATGAGAACTTGGAAGCAAGTGACCGACTGAAAAACGATCTACATCGTATAATTCCATCATTCGTATACGGTACCCACACTTCTTATCAGGGGCAGACTCGTAAACTGAATTCATTGTTTCAAATCGATAAAGATCTTTATTTAATTTCAATTCTTCATGGGCAAACATCGTTATGACACGGCCACCATTTCCGCACATCTCTACTTCGCCTCCATCAGCATTAACATATCGCATCCGAAAGTCGCCTTTTTTACTATTTTCTAATAGCAAAACACCGTCTGCTCCTATTCCAAACTTAGGACGACAGAGTCTGGCCCATAAAGATGATGCAGTTGCTTTGACGATAGATTTTCGGTTATCTATGACAATAAAGTCATTTCCGGTGCCGTTGTATTTAGAAAATAATATTTTAGTCATATATTTCAAGGCCTTTGTTAATTTATTGATTGAAAAAAAATCTATCTAACGATATAACAAATAAAGATTTTTTTCTATGGAATTAAGGGTCAATAGCTCAGTTGGTTAGAGCTCCCGGCTCATAACCGGGTGGTCACAAGTTCAAGTCTTGTTTGACCCACCATTTGTCATTAAAGCCTCGCCTAGTGCGGGGCTTTTTTGTTTTGACGCATATGAATTGTAGGACTCAGCTTTTTCAATACATACCTACTTTAAATAAAATTAAACATTTTTCATTAATATGTTAAAATATCTTAAATATTAATTAGGATAAGGAAAATGCTAATCAATTTTTTTACAAAATTTTATAAAAAAAAGTTCATTGAAAATATCACACCAAACGAAACAGCTAAAGAAAATAAGTTAAACATTGAACTTGAAGAAAAGTATAATGCCTTGTTTTCTGCATTTGAAATTTTAAACAAAGAAATTAAAATATGTAAATACGAAAATGAAGTTTAAAAAAATCTCTCTTAATACTACAAAAAAACCTAGCCGATAACTTAAACAGCAATAAATCGACTGTTGAGGATATTTCATCTCAAGCGACAAGACTTAATCAGACTAAGAGTGAAGATGTCGAAAATCTTGAAAAAATAAAAACATCGCATGGACTTATTTTAAACCTAGATGAAGTAATTACAAATTTTTTGTTAATGACTAAAGAAATAAATAACACTTTCAATATGATACAAGGAATATCTTTACAATCGAAACTTTTATCTTTTAATGCCTCAGTGGAAGCTGCAAGGGCAGGACAGCATGGAAGAGGATTTTCAATAGTTGCTCAAGAAATACAAAGTTCTTTAAAAGAAATTGAGACGATTACACAAAAATGCGAACTGCAAACAACACTAATTGACGGAAGCCTTAAGGCACTAAAAGTTAATTCAGAAATGACTGTTACTACTTACGAAGAGCATTCCAAATATATCTCAATTTCTATTGATGAATCAGCTTCACTTGCGAGTAAAAAAAACAGTGATCAAATATTTGAAACTTTAGATAGATTATAAGTATGATACTTAATTTTAGAAAAACTCTCAAATGAAGGAATGAAAAACATAACAATATTAAAGCAGGTAATCCAAACACCAAGGAACCATAAAGATTCCTTGGCATAATTTTATTTAGTTTTTATAAGTATTACTGAACGAGATGCTTTGTATACATAATCTCCAGTGTCAGTGGCCGTAGAAAGTCCGGCAGTAACCATTGTGTCCTTTAATTTGCTATCGGCAGTATTAAATAAACTAGAGAAAGTAGAAGGGCGTTTTGCCATATTATATGTATTAACATCAACGTCTCTCATTGATTTCACATAGCGTTCTACCATTTGATTTCTTTTTTCTGCTAAATCACCTTGTGCTTTTGGAAGTTTATCTAAATCTTTAGAAGGGTATTCTTCATCTGACCAAGAAAGTACAATAACCTCATCAATCTTCCCCTCATCTCTTGCCTGTTTGATGACAGAATTTAATGATGTCTTCGCATTATCCGTCAATGATGCGCTTCCAGGATGAAATGCAATTTCTACATAATTGTTGGCTTCCGCTTCTTGTGCTGCTGTATTTGTCACATATCGCCCATCAATTGATTTTTTTTTCCGATTCTGTTACCTTGTGTGGTAAATTTGTACATCCTACGACTGTAACCAAAGCTACAAATGTAAAACCCACCAAATACTTATTCAAAAACATAACCTACTCCTTGTATTATTTTTTTTTGTCTTTGCTCATATTGCTTGACCATTTGTCAGTTGCCTTAGGGGTAGTAGTTTCTTCTTTTGTTTTTCTGTGTTCGTCTTTCACTTGTTTTTCTACTTTTGGCATTTTTTTGTCTTTGTCATTTTTCATGTAATTCTCCTTTTTTTTATTAATATATAAAACTGTGTCCTAAAGGTACTTGAAAATAAAATACTAAATATTTATATTTTCTATAACTTTTTACTATGGTTATTTGTAATCACTGAAGTTGCTTTTAGGGAACTTTATTAAGGTGGGATTTCGTTTGTATCACAGGTATTTCTCGAGGAGTAATCAAGATTCCATTATTCGTAATTTCCATTATATGCCTTCCGTTTTGATGAGAAGTATTTCTTAGTTTGTAGATTTCTATAAAGCGCTCACGTTCAAATTCATTTTCACTTGCGGTTGAAAGGATTACGCCATCAACCACCGTTTCTTCAACTCCGAAGCGGCTTAGTTTATTACTGCCATATGGAATATCTGTGACAAAGAAACCAATTCCATGAGCTTTTTGTATCAGCGTGGCCAGTTGAAAAATTTTTTCACGAACAATTTGTTGATCAGTAATTTTATGCACGAATAGCGATATGGAGTCGATAACAATTCGTTTGGCTTGTAACTTATTAATGCGTTCACTTATCATTAATAGATGTTTTTCAACAATAATGTCAGGTTGTGCGATAAAGATAATTTCAACCATTCCTGCTTCTATGAGTTCATCCATTTCCCACCCCATGGCACAGGCCTCTGCCCTTAGGCGATCTTCGGTTTCTTCAAATGAAAAATAAATTCCTATTTCACCATACTCCTTGGCACCTCGATAGATAAATTCGAGAGACAGAAGTGTTTTTCCTGTACCGGCCACCCCCGAGATTAGGAAGCTGGAGCCATGAGGAACTCCGTTACCTAATAATTCATCTATTCTTGATATACCTAGCGTGGCCCGTGTGGGTGTACGAAAGTGTCCTGTTCTTGTTGCCTCCATCTCACGACGTATAGTCACACGAGGCGCATAGACACTGATACCATTTTCAGAGATAGAAATTGTATGCTCATCGCGACTATGGTCAGTCCCACGCATTTTTACAACTTGAATAAACCGCTGTTCCTCTCCAGATTCTTGCCGAACACTTAATCTGATTACTCCATCGGCGATTGAGAATAGAGGATTCGTATCTATATCCTGCGCATTAAATTCTCCTAACAATAAAGTAGTGCATTCCCATGCCATCAAATGAACAATGAGTTCATAAGTAAACTTACGAAGCTCCTCGCGCGACTTGGCCAGCTCTTCAAAAACTTTAAAACTGTCTAAGACGACAAAGGTAGGTTTAACTCGCCTCACATGCTCCAATACTAAATCGATCCCTTCTTGCACATTTTGTATTTTAAGTATTTGTCCTAGATCGATGAATTCAATTGATCCATTTGATATTTTTCTTTGATCAAAAAAACTAAACTGACTTAAATATTTGAGTGTCTTGGCAGTAGACTCTGAAAGTGTTTGAAAAAAAAGTACACGTTTATCTGTCGTTGCATTTGTTATACAGATTTGTTGAGATAAGATTGTTTTTCCGGTACCCGGGGGGCCGGCCAAAATAGTTATTGTTCCCTCAGGTAATCCACCACGCAGTATTTCATCGAGATTGGAAATATGAGTTAATATTCGGGGTATAACTGGTGAGATATATGAAATGTCATCTGACTCAATTTTTTTTTGTGAAGATCCCTGAGGGGAAAAAGTTTGAAGCTCCTGATAAAGTCCTGTAAGTAATATGTTAGAAGTAAGATTTCCTATCAGATTAAGTACTTCCACTAAAAATTTTTTAAATGCTCTTATCAGTAATTTATGATCTATGTTTTGAGTAACTCCAATATAAACTATTTTATGTTGCTCAATCCTAAACACTTCAAGGATTGCAAATTTACTCTGACTAAGAAATAGTGCGCGTTCAAAAATTGCGTCAAGAGTAATCTCGCTCAGTGTACGCGAAGATTTAGACCAAAGGGAACTTCCTAATTGAGCGAAGACTAGACAAAGATTTTCGTTATGAACATCATGACTGATTCGCTCAATAGATTGATCAACAACCGTATCTGACATTAATTGTAAGCTCATCAAAATAATCCTCTACTCATAAGCAATTAATAAAAATAACAAAGAAATCTTGGATATATAAATACGTAATTGCAGGGCTACCAATAACTAAAACCTTCACTTTAGAAATAGACTTTAATCATATATTACATATACTAATTTTTAATTTTTACTCCAAGAGCTAAAATGCAAACATTGGTTTGTTGCTAAACTGAATATGGAGCAGGTAATGAATATAGATAATTCTACCAAAGAAACACTTGAACTTGTTGCGGAAAAAGTTGAAACGGCAGCGGATATTGCCAATGAAATAGTTAACAAGGTTGGAGTGACTGTTTCAGCAGAAAAAGCAGCAGAAAAAGTCAAAGAAGCAATGGTTTTTATGTCTGACATAATTAAAGGGGCAGCGCTAGCCGCGGAATCTATCAAAGAAGCGGCCTTTGCAGCAGAAGAGGCGAAGGAATCAGCAATAACTTATTTTAAACGGACATCAGAGATATCTTTGAATGCGAAAGCAGCGGCTGAAACCGCCAATTTAGCCAAGAGTAATTTCCTGGCCAATATGAGCCATGAAATTCGAACTCCCATGAATGCCATTATTGGTATGGCAGAACTACTCTCTGAAACTAAGCTCGACATTGATCAAAAAAAATATGTTGATATTTTTAAAAAGGCCGGGAATAATCTGCTTCACATTATTGATGATATATTGGATATCTCATCAATTGAATCAGGTAAAATTAATCTAGAAAAAATGGAATTAGACCTTGCTGAAATAATGAATGATGTTATTCAAATCTATAGCAAAAAAGCTGAAGCTAAAAAGCTACTGCTAACTCATACCATTTTACCAAAGACTCCGATGTTTATAAGTAGCGATGGATTTAGGCTTAAGCAAATTTTAATGAATTTAATTGGTAACGCCATTAAGTTTACGACTCTGGGTTCTGTTACATTAATAGTTGGTCCCAATAATGAAAAGACGAAAAAGGGTAATCTGTTATTTCAGATAGTAGATACAGGAATTGGTATAAACTATGAACAGCAACAAAAATTATTTTTTCCTTACTCGCAAGCTGATTCTTCCACCATGAAAGCATACGGAGGTACCGGTCTGGGACTGGTTATCAGCAAAAAATTAGTTGAAATGATGGGAGGAGAAATCTGGCTTGATTCCAAAAAGGATGCAGGTACGACTTTATCTTTCACCTTAACTTGTGAAGAAATTAAAATCCCACATCCAAAAGAGAAATATAATCAGAATATAAATGATTCACGTAAACCATCTAAAATTCTCTTGGTAGATGATTCAGAATTCAATAGAATTCTGATTAAAGAATATTTAAAAAATACTAATCATGTAATTACCGAAGCTGAAAATGGAAAAACAGCTTTGGAAAAGGTGAAACATGGAGATTTTGATATTATTTTAATGGATATGCAGATGCCAGTGATGGACGGGTATACTGCCACTAAAGAAATTCGTGATTGGGAAAAACAAAATAATCATTTTCATACACCCATTATCGCTATCACTGCGTACGCCTTAAAACAAGAGCAAGAAAGAAGCATCTCCGTCGGTTGTGACCACCACATTTCAAAACCAATCTTAAAAGATAGTCTTATAAAAGTTCTTGATAATGTTTACACTACTTAAAAGAGAGCCTGTTTAAAGCTCTAACGGAAAAGATACGCTTGCTACCCAAGAATTGTTTTCTAAAGTAACATTACTAAAACTAGTGCTTGTAGAAAAAGAACCAACTTGTTCCAAAATGGTTTGCCCATATTTCAGTTGTTGATACTCAAGATTTAAACTCACAAGAAGTAGCTTAAATCCTGCTCCCAAACGGTATCCGGATGTATCTTTAAAGTTAAAATCTAAATTTCCACTTCTATCTGGATTTAAATTTCCACCAAGTATAACTGCTCCCCAAACTCGAAGGCCGATATTAGGCATTTGTATGCCAGCAACAGGTCCCCAATTTGTTGAAACAGATTTTGCATCGTAACCTACGGTTGAATCTTTAAATGTAGGCATTGAATAACGTCCATCTACGCCGAGAAAAAAAACTTCTTTCAAGTGAAGTCCTAATCTAGCACCAATTCCAAAACCATCTGCTTTACCTGAAGAACTTGAAAATGGGGCCGGATAATTAACCGAGGTATCACTTCTTTCATACGTGAGTGCCGGTTCAATAAATAGTCCGATTCTCGGTTCTTCTGCTTGAGGAGGCGATGTCGCTGGCTCGTCAGCTCTTGCGTTGAAAATAATAATCATTAGAGTAATCAATACAATATTCATTTTCATTAAACTACCCCGCTTAATTGTTTAAAATAATTAGCCAATAGAAGGATGATTCTCAAGATTAAATTGTATTTAACTTAAAAAATCATCCTCTTGGTTTTAAATTTTTCTCCCTTTTTCTACAGGGGTATTTTTTGAAACCTCAGGAGTCTTTGGAGCAAATGGATCTTTTTTGAGTTTATTGTGATCGGTGCTATCATAATTGCGTGCTGTCTCAGAAGTGTTTTCAAATTTTTTTTCTGATTTACCGGATGTTGGAACATCTGTTTTTTTTTCTTTTGTTGTGTTCATTTAATTCTCCTCGTAAATGGTTATTAATTTGATCCATTCAATTCAAATACTCTTTCACAGTATATTTTGCATGAATAAGTCTAAATAATTATGTCGGTGATAGATTTCAGATATGTATTATGGAAATAAATTTATCTCATCAATTTGCTTGATAATAATCGACGTAATTTTCGGAATTATGACTTATAAAATATATGTACAGTAAACCAAAAAAGACAGGAGGTGATATATGTTACGAGCAGCAATTACATTTTTTATTCTGGCCATCGTCGCCATTCTATTAGGTGTTACTGGGGTAGCTGGTGTTTCTATGCAGATTGGAAAATTACTTTTAGGTGTCTTTCAAGTACTGGCAGTACTTTCATTTCGGGGAGGGAGATGGACAGGAAGTGGGCCAAAACATCTTTAGAAAATATCTTTTAAAAAAGGAGACAAAATGAACTTAAATGAAAACACGGTCAAGGGAAAATGGCTTGAGATTAAGGGTGATATCCAGAAGACCTGTGGTAAATTAACGGATGATGAACTTGAAAAAACAAAAGGAGATGCCAAAGCAATTGGTGGACTTATTCAACAGAAGTACGGTGAAGCTCAAGGTGCATATGACAAACAATTATCTGATATTTTTAAAAATGTTAAAGAAAAAAAAAGATCATGTTGTTGATAAAATGAAAAGGAACCTAAAGCAATAAACAAAGTAAAAGAGGAGAGAAAAAATGAATGCAAGTGTAAATGAATTTAAAGACCACGTATCAAAGATCCCAGTATCCGTGGATCATGCTATGAAAACATCACATTCAATGTTTGAATCAATTGAGAAACCTCTGGAAGAAACTTATAATAAAATTAAGACGAAAACAGTAGATACTTATGATTCATCAATACAAATGGTTCGGCAAAACCCTGTAAAAAGTTTAGCGATAGCGATTGGGGTTGGTGCACTTACTGGCTACTTACTAAAACGTCGTTAGGAAATTGACTGGAGGTATCTCACCTCCAGTCCTTATTCTTCAAATCCTCATGCTATAATTTATTATTAATGATTAATTCTCCCAAGGAGTTGTTTGCAACCATTCAACTTGCAATTCCTCTTGGAATTCTTTTTCAGAACATACTGTTTTAGTTTTAGCTTGTACACTTTCCAGTGAATTGATTAAGGCTTGACTAGTAACTTTTTGCTTTAATTCCTCAACTTCATTTCGTCCTTCTGTTGGGCAATATCGGTAGTTAATATAAAACTTACTAGAACTTTTCTCAGCGACTATTAATTTTGCAGTATTGGACATTACTTCCGACGTAATTTTACCATTTAACAACTCTCTTCCTGCAACTTCAATAGATGTAAAAAAACCATTCATCTTATCATTGTTTGGCAATTGTCTATTTCTAATTAAATGAATATGCATTGATTTAATTTTCTCAGGATAAGTTTTAGAAAGTGCATCAAATATTTCGGGATCCTTTTCAGTATCATCACCAAGTAGAATAACATCATCAGGATTTTCTTTATTGATTAATTTACTGATAACAGAAAACTTATAGTCAAAAGTATCTTGTTTACTTGGCTTTAAGATAAGATTTTCTTGTTGAGGGAAATTGTTAACTCTTAAAAGTTTATTAATTTTACTTCTAACTAACTCTGGAGAACCTGAAACATAGACAATTTTAGTTTCTGGGTTATTTAGACCGTTATAGACCGTACTCATTCCCACAAAGGCCTTGGTTGAAAAAAGTGCATTATAAACAGTTGATATTTTATTTAAAACATTTGTAACTTTGATGGTGTCATCTACATCGCTAACGACCAGGGTTTTAGCGGAGACTGAATTTAATCCTAGTAAAAATAATGTTGAAAGTACTAATAAGTTTTTCATAAAATTCCTCGGTTTAAAGTTAATATTCTATTGATCTATCATTTGTTTCTTCAGTATCCGATAAGTTACACTATAATAATCGGCCAGCAAGATTTGATTCAAAACGGTAAGCCCAATCGCTTGATTTAGTCCACGACTGACATTGTGTGAATTTAAACACATTACTCTATCAACTAATCGATTAAGAACAATATCCTTAGGTATTTTAGCAATAGAGTAAACTGAATCAAAAACGAAAAAATCGTCAGTATTGTCACCCGTTAACTTCATTGGAGCTTTATGTTGTTCATACTCTTGAGAAAGAATTGCAGCAATGACAACATTTTGAATATCTTCATCTTCTAGATCTGTTGGTGTTAAGTTATTAAAGTCTACACCGTCGTGAACTCCAAGACCCAAATTAATCACATCTAATTGACTTAAGACGGCCAATAATTTCTTTTTATATTGAAGAACTAGAGTGTCGTTATTGGCATATTCTTGTAACTTTTTGATATCATCTTTAAAGGTAGGAGAAGCTTTTAATGTTTGTATCTTTTCTTGATCTGCTTTATTGTCTCCAAACAAAATCCCAAATCCTGACAAAAATGAAATCGTTGCACCTCGACCAAATATATAATCCTTTATAATAAAATGAAAACGATTTCCTGAATCATTAAGTAATGTGCTGTGAAGCTTGCCAATAACGGCCCTAAACGCTAATCCAAAACCTAATCTTTCAAACCATTCTAAGTTTTTTGGTTTCTCCCAATTAATTTGAGTATAAGCAATAATTGAACTACCATAGCTTAGAACTTTATTGGCCATTGAAAATCTTCGATGAGCTAATACCTGAAGCTGGTTTTTATCAGTAGACATGCACTGTAAATATAATCTTTCAAATTTATCGCGATTAATAATATTATCTACTAATCCATACTTGGTAATATCCATTCCGGAAGTTTCTTTAATAGTACTAATTTTTGTATCTTTAAGAAGAAATGGACGCATTAATTCTTGGCACTCATTAGAATGGGTAGACGTTGTCGTTATCAATATGATAAAGGCCAAAAGTGATTTCATAAAGCAATATTAACAGTCTTAAAAAAATATTGTAAAAATCCTCTTTTTCGTGAAAAAATTACATGATTAAGTACTGCCTCCTAACAATTACCCACATCTTTCAATCGCATACTTGACTTCACAAATGTAAGG
>JAVHRK010000014.1:0-8836 GCA_036171615.1 Bacteriovoracaceae bacterium | reverse complement strand
CTAATTACAAGTAGAACCTTTCGTTAAATCCATAACTGTTGTGTAGAACAAAATCATCGTTTGTTCAGCAGGAGTAAATTGTGGATATGTTGAAGCTTCACCTGGAGTTGAGTTTAAAAGTTCGCGCATATATGTAGTCACAGAATCATATACAGATCTGTCTACATTTACATCTTTTGTACAGTGAGTGTTATCCCAAGTAATTTGGATACCGTATCCTAATTTTCCTTGAGCGCCTGTTTGTCCAGTTTGGTTATTTCCATAATAATTATTTGTTCCACCATTTTGTTGTCCAGGCATTCCATCACCAACATAAGTTGTAATATTGAAACTTTTTTTATTTACGCTAACAGAGAAAAGAGTACATAAAGAGCCATTGCAAGCTAAGTTGGCTTTATCTTTATCCATTATTTCTTTTGATTCACCAGATGTTGCTCCTGGAGTTGGATTGCTATATTCGTCACCACCAGCAGTTGGAGCTGCAAAGGCCGTTGAGTGTGCAATTGCCAGATAAAGAGCAGCTGTAGAGAGCGCTTTCATTGTTGTGTTTAGATTTAATTTCATTTTGTTCATCCTTTGTTAAATAGTAATTACAATGAGCATTTTATTTGAGGTGGAGCTGTAACTGGTATCTGATAGTTTCCAAAAATCTTAGATTCTTTTGAGTATTGAATATGATCAAGTCCAACAGATCCTGTAGAAGAAATACTTGAAACTCTAAAACCTACTTTTAAAGTTTGATAAATCCGATTAGGGTTATCAGTTAAATCACCGTTAATTACGCTAGTGTAATATGGCGGCCAACTATCATCTGTTCCAATAAGTGAATTGAGAACATATAAAAAAGAATCCGTTGTATTTTGTTGATCTCGAATTGTTCCTAATCCAAGTAAACCTGGATTTATTGGTACAATATTAGTGCCTTGTAAAATTCCAAGTCCTTCAAGTCCATTAGGCCTGCCGGCACCAGAAGTTGGTATTGAAACTGGTGCAAGTTTGATCATCAATTGTTTAGCTTCATCAATAATTGTTTTATAAGTTAGCGCGGGATTAGAAAATTCGGCCACAACGAGATACATGTCTCCAACATTTATTTTTTCATTTATAAGTGCTCGTCCAAAAGAGAGTTCACCTAAAAAACGAGATGGAACAAGATTACCTTGATACCAGTAATCTATAGAATGAAAAACTGTTTCACCAACAGCTTTTTTCTTTAAGGTCATTCTGGCAGCAACTGGTGCATAGAAATCACATGGACTTGAGCAAAAACCATTTTTACACACTTCTGCACAATTATTATTGACAAGAAATGGAGTTCTTAAAAATACGTAAGGAGTATCATGTAATCGTAATGTTCTAGATAACCCCAGTTTGCCAAATTCAACTTGAGCTCCATATTGCATTGGCCATTCAGATCCAGCTGTTCCTGCATAACGAGAAACAGGCATAAGTTCTTTATCTGCTTGTAAAGTAATTCTACCATTTACAACACTAAGGATATCATAAATAGGATTTCCTGGAGTTAGATCAGATGTTTTGTAAACAGCAAGAGAAGCTTTGGAGTCCATTGGCCTAATGTCACCTTTTACTTTTAAAAAAGAGAGATTTAAACATGAAGGATTAAGTCTATAGTGAATTGTAAATGAACTATTTTCATAAATTTTAAATGCGCAACGAGGTCCACGAGCGATAACTTTATTACGAGAAATTTGTGAAATATCACAGTTTACTTGTGCTTCTGTATCAATTTCACCACGAGTATCTGTGACTTCAGCTTCAAGGCATGTATTTAAAAAACTTGCTTGAGCACGATAAAAGTTTTCAATACCTATTTCTTCCGGTTTTGAAATATTAAAAGGACTATGATCTATAAAACATCTTTCTTCAGGTAGTTCACCTTCTGGTGAAGAAATACTTTTAAAGAGAAGATCTGTATAGACTGGTGAACTTACAAGTACAATGTATTGTCCAGCTGATTTTTTACAACTTCCAAATGAAAACTCTGTAGTTTTACCATGAGAGACTTGCTGTCCTGATTGATAAGAACCAGCAATTGCTAAATCTGAGTCTAGCGTTCTAATGCAGGCCAAGCTTGAATAAAATGGTAGTACTAAAAATAAAATAAAATATAATTTTTTCATGGACTCACCCTTACAGAAATATTGGGATCAATCCCAATAAAATCTCCATTATGTGGACGAGCTATAAAATAAGAATCTTCTTTTAGATTAAATTTAATAGTACATCTCATTGAAGAAAAATCTGTTGTTATTAAGTTTTTTGCCGTTGGCGATTGAAGAGTAGATGTATTCATAATTGAGCCATTGTTAGCTTTTATTGAACATCTTGTATCTACGCCTACTTGTGTAAAAGGAATAGCATTGCTCAAGCTAGTTATAAAAGTTACATCATAATTAAGGTTATCAGTTGGAAGAATTCGATCCCAAGTATAACAATATTCTAAATAATATTCAGATCCATAAAAATCTGATTCTAAGTTGATTGAAACATCATTAATACCAGTAGACGGGTTCCATCTATCAAAACCTGAATTAAGGCCCATTGCTACGCTCAGAGCAGTTGAAAACTGGTTAGATGCAGTTACACTTAGAGTTTTTTCAAGTTGTTTGTACTGTATAAAATCTACACCTAGCTGATTGGAGCTATTTGAACTTTTAATTCCTAAATCACATAAATACAACTTTTCAGTATAACCTGCGGCCATAGAATTTGTGATAAACAAAATGGAAGTTAAACTTATAATTGCTAATTTAAATAACTTATTCATAAAATTTCCTTATAATATTCCTACCGTTGCTTGCAGATCAATTTGGATATCTGATGCTGAAAGTGCATGGGGTCTTAATTTTCCAGAAGTTTCAATAAAGTGAAATCGAACTCGGCATTCATCTGGAATTTCCCCAGTAGCTAGAGCAGGCCCTTGTATCAGAGAATTTCCAGTACCAATTTGGATACCTGTATTTGGGGCCATATCAATTGTCATATTGCCAGAAAAGGGAGTAAGTAAATTTTCAATTGGAGATACTGCATTTGGAGTATAATGTTGAACAATACTTCCGTTGTCTTTAGTACATTTTATTTCAACCATAGACATTAATTTTGCATCAGTGGCGTAATTATAGGCCATCCCTGGGACAGCAGAATGTGTGGCCATCGCATGAACAAATTTAAGATTCATAGGAACTCTGTGATCTGTTCCTACAAGTGAGGGTTTAAAGCAAAATGTAATTAAAAATCCTGAATCATATGTATCTGATGACAAGTTAACCTCAAGCCCTGCACCGGTTAAATTTTGTCCGACGACATAGTCATACATTGTATTTTCAGGGAGTAATTGATTATAAGAAAGATATGGGCGATCACCAGATCCTAACAAACCAGATAAAAGCGCATAGTCAGGATCAGGATTATTATCTTGTACACTTCCGCCAATTGCAATTCCTTGATCAGGTTGTGCATTCGGATTATGTTGAGAAGGTGTCCAAGAGGCCCGAATAAAATCGACACCCTTTGATATGGATTTAGGATTTTGAGCAATGCCGGCATTACAAGGATAAATATAGTTTGATGAACTTCGTACAGAAACTTTTACACTACTTGAAAGTTCCGCTAAGCTTGAACCGGAATATATAATTCCAGTTAAAATAGCCGTTGTTAAGCAAATTGATTTAATCATAAAAACTCCTATTAGATCTAATTTAAATTATCAATAAAATCTTTTACAAAAGTAGAGGGCATAGCAAAAAACGAATTAAATGTTTCAAGTTTATATTTTACCCACCATAAAAAACCTTTTCGAACATAAAATTCTTTAATTTCAACACTGGTATTTATACCAATAATTCTTCCATCAGAGAGCATCAGTGGTCCACCAGACGATCCTGGTAGAACTTCAATATTATGTTTAAGCGCTGATATAAAACCAAGTTTTTTATAATTTTCAAAAGTTTTTGATCCTTCTGTAATTCCTTTAAACCATTGCTTTTGAATTAATACCTGATTAGCTTTTGGAATTGAAAAAGCAACTAGGTAGAGCGAAAAAGCAGTTATTGGAGACATCTCAATACCTTCCATAATGATTGGTGGAAGTTTTGGATTAATTTTCTCGGCATTATTACGAGAAATAAGTAGCATTTTTAAATCATAATTATTTTCTAATGTAGTAGCTTCAATATCATTATCTATTGGAAGTTCTATTCTGAATGCGGCGATATCTTTTTGCTTATCAAAATATTCAAGTGAATTTATTTCAGATTTCCAAGGGGACTTTCCATCAACTTCAGCAGTATTTGTTTTAGTATTAATAGCGATATCATGAAGTACAAACAATGCTTGGCAAGGATATTTCTGATTATTGTTTTCATCAATGTCTTTAGTAATATCTTGTGGGATAATACAAAAGTTTTCTACCACGTGGAAATTAGTTACAAATAACATTGATCCATCTTGAAGTTTCTTAACTGCAAATGTTGTCCCAATACCTACACCATCTGCAGCAGCTCCAAATATCATCGAAGTACTATTCCAAGCAGATGCTAATCGTGTATTTGAAGAGTTGATTTTATTTAAAGGTATTTCAATTAATGGATTTTTTTTCTTGAAACTAAAAAATGATCTTAACGAAAGAGTTAAGTTTGCATTGTACTTGTCATTTGTAATTTCATCTATACTTGCTAGAATCTGTTTTGTGTTTAAGTCAGAAATGAATTGAAGGTTCTTTTGATAAGTTAATGATTGTGGCTCAAAAAAATTATTTGTGGGAAGAAAGAATGAAATAATAAGGGCCAGTTTAAATTTATAATTATTCATTTAAAACTCCAACATTAGAAATCGATAGTTTTCCAGTTTTTTCGGCACAGTTTTCATTTCGATCTGCTAAAATTTGAAAATATCCATTTTGACCTGATCGACAAAAAACTCTTTCAATTTTACCTTCGTGTCCCATTATAAAAGGAGTTGAGGACTCATCACAAAAACTTTTCATTATAGCTTCAATTTTCAATTGATAAGAATTTGAAATGAAAAAAGAATTATCTTCAACCGTGCCTGAAGCTTTAAATACACCTGCAAAATTATTTAAAATAGTATTAATGACACTTAAATCTTTAAAGTCATTAGTCACCTCTGGTAGATCATAAGTTTGAGCAAGAGAAAGAGAGTTGAATGCAAAACTACTATTTGATTTTAAATAATTAACAAGTGTTTCTGTTGAGAAACGCTCAACTCCACATCCTGTAAATTGACCATGGTTAAATGCAGCGATTCCCTCAGCTGACTTCTCATTATCTAGATTAGCAACACATGATAGATTGGAGTGACAAATATTTTGGCAAATCGGTGAAGAAGTCTCATTACATTTTAAGTATTGTGCTTCGCTAAAATCTGAAAATTGTAAGACGTCATATTTTAGAGATACTGATTCACCTTGATCTGAGATTTCTTTATAGCTTGCAATTAATTGGTCATACTTATCTTGTTCGTGTAAAATATATTCTTGAATTTGATCTGCTTTTTTTTCGCAATCTTCTCCAAGTCTCACCAATGGGAATATGGCCTGCCCACATTTTACTAAAGGTATTTCTCGTATTGAATGAGTAATTGTATCAGTAAAGGCAATAGCTACTGGTTCTTGTGTTCCGGCAGGGCATAGGGACATAAATTTTAACATAAGGCCAAAATCCTTCAGTCCTAGCGGGTTATAGGGAGAGACAGGAAAAATTGGTACCATGCTTACATATTTAAATAATGATTCTGCTTCTTTATTTAGAAAACTTTGATCAAAACATGCAGTTGTGAGTTCTCCAATATTATTAAAAAAATCGTTTAAATAAGGAGATTTTGCGCCTATGCAACTAAGACAAGTTGGAACTTCTTTTTGGCATATTTCAGAGTTTGAACATTTATTTTTACATTCCATCTCAGTATTGCATGAAAGTCCAATCTTAGGATTAAGTGATGAATCAAAAAAGAAATTTAATGTAGGTTGGTTATCAATTAAGGAATATGCAGGAAGTGAAAATATAAAACTTAAAATAATTATTATATTTTTCATCTTATGGCCTTTTCTTTTTTAGGGTTGCAAGTAATGCCACGTTTGAGTTTGTTATGGCATGATATTTCTTTTGCTTGTGTTGCTTCAAAGCTTTCAGAAATTTGATCAATATTTAATTGAGAAGTTTTTATAATATTATCTGAATCGGATAGGTTAGAGATTAATCTCATTACACCTTGAAATAGTCCGATTCCAGCGGAAGCAACTTGACCTACTAATGGAACGGTACAGGCATATTTAGCAATTGAAGTAAGTCCGAAGGTACATCGGAAGCAGCGTTGAACAGTGTTCTTATCAGTTTTAACAATTTTATTTAAAGTTGGGTCAAGTGTAATATTTCGATCTACGGTATATTCAGTTTCTGATTTTCCATCACAACGTCTTACTTCTAATTGTGCATAGTAACCGGGAAGTGATTCCTGTTGACCATTGATAATAGTATTACTGACAGCAGCGCCACATGAAAGTGCTGGTAAAAAACTATAATCAACACCTGCGACATATTTGGTAGCTTCATGCTGTGTTTCTGTTTGATAACTTATTTGATCTTGATCATAAATCTCTTTATAACCAATAACTTTATTTGTAGGTAATTCTAAGATCCTTGATTGAATAGTTCCGCATGTAGCTCCCTGAAGTAAGGCCGAACCTAAATCTGCAATAAATAACTTCCATGAGTTACGTTGTTTACTCCATGGATCGTAGAGATGACATGCTGTTGGAGTGGCAAAATTATTAAAGAGACTAGGACTTTTCATAATGTCGTCTAAAGGAAGAAACGCATGAGCATATCTTCTAACTGACACTATTGAAACTAAGCTTTGTAGTACAGTTCTTGCACACTCGAGAGAAGTTTTACAAATTGTAAATTCATCTCCATTTTGGCCATTTGAATGTCGTGGTCTTGTGACAAGATATTTTTTATCTAAATTATTTGGACAAGCTGGATGTGTAGGGTTTTGTAGACATTGACCTGAGTAGGAACTTTTTTCTGCCGGTCTTAATAAATTAAATGCCCATTCATTTAAAGATTTTAAAAGTTCTGGATTATTAGTAGCAGCATTAGCTCGACCTTGAGTTTCAAGTGCTTTACAAAATTGCCCCATAGTGTTTGTGACAGTTTTATAATACTCAATATATTTTCCAAGATCCTTTCCAGATTCAGCAAGCAGAACGCTTTGAAGTTCTTTGGTATTGTTTAATGTTAGGATTTCAGCGTCAATATCGTTGAATAAATTATTTTTAGCAAGAGTGTATTCCATGCATGCTAAATATGTTTCCGTTTTATCGTAGCTTGAATCGTTCAGAATTAGATTGATATCTTTAGACAATTCTTCTGGAGATACAAGCGATCTAATAATTTGAAGTTTGGCCATCCCTGTAATTATTTTTCTTTGTAATTCAAATCGAAGTGTCGATAATTTCTCTTTGAAGTCTCGACTCCAAGCACTCGCATTTTCTGCTTTAAACAGTCCTAGGCCATCAGTATTTACAGGATCGGCTTTTCCACTAAAAAGAATATCAATGGGTTTTTGGGGAAGCTCGCTGATTGCAGGATGTGTTGCACCCAAAAATTTTGCAGCTCGCATGACATCTGAATTTAATCCTTCGGTATCGCATTTAGGTAATTCAATTGATCTACAGCCATTTGGAAGTAGCATTACTGAATCCTCAAAGGCTATCGAGCTAAATGACTGTTTCAAATCTCCATATTCTTGTATGTATTCTGGTGCATATCTCCAACCCCATGAATAAAATAATTTGAAACTATGCCAAAACTGGAATCCAATTTTGTCCCAGTCATCATCTTTTTCTAAGTTTGCAATATCTAATTGCACAGTAGTAAATCTTGGATCTTTTCCTTCTTTAGTTGAAAAACAACTATCCAAAGATTCTTCAGGAGTTAAAGAATCTATAGCAATATTTGTAATTGTCCCATTTTCTACTGTTTGAGTTTTGAGCGGAGAATGAAAAGATGAGTATTTTCTAACTATATGACAACCAATTTTTGAATTTGTTCGAAGAGCAGTTGGGAAAAAATCTTTTTGTGTTAAACCGATTTCTTGCCAATTTGGATTTTTCATTTTTGATCGTGACCAAACTTCAGAAAGTAGGTTATTCATTGCTGGGCATGAGAGAAATTGTTTTTTATTTAAGCATTGTTCTACTGCTTTATTAAAAATTGCAGGAGAGGTTCCATCTGGGTTTAAAAGGGGAAGCTTTCCTGTTCTCATTGCATCCATAATTTCGTAAGCAAGGTGAGAACTCCAAAGTCTAAAACTATTTGCACCTTTTTGGGCCCATACTGCTGGATTTTCTGTTGATTGGTTTCTTTGTGCTAAAATTCCTTGAGCAAATCCTGCTTTTCCAGCATTAAATGCATCAATTTGCAAAAATATAGAACGAGCTGGTTTTGTCGATAGGGCCGAGCAGCCTGCTCTGTTGGTAAACTCTAGGGGGGCCATGTTAAATGCGATTGCGCCTACTTCTGCACTTAGGAGAAGCGATATTGTTCCAACTATAAATTTATGAAAATTAATAAATTTCATGTGCTAGTCCTATCTTGATTACTCTACTCTTTACTCTTTTTAAAACCTTAAACAACTAAAAACATAAGGTCGTGAAAACATTACAAACTAATTACAAGTAGAACCTTTCGTTAAATCCATAACTGTTGTGTAGAACAAAATCATCGTTTGTTCAGCAGGAGTAAATTGTGGATATGTTGAAGCTTCACCTGGAGTTGAGTTTAAAAGTTCGCGC
>JAVHRK010000013.1:0-6589 GCA_036171615.1 Bacteriovoracaceae bacterium | reverse complement strand
ATTAAAATTCTTTTCACTAAAATTTCCTTACTATAAAGTTTTTCAATTAAATAATTATCGGATTAATTATTTAATTTTTAAGAAAATCAAACTAGAATGAACGTGATTTAAGTAAGATTCTTCATTTTATTGAAAAATTAATATTGTCTAAAGATTCAAGATACCTGATAAAAATGGAATTTATGATGAAAGAAATAGCTTCGCAAGCATTAAGACAAAATATAATTCACTTGAATGAGGGAGATTTCTTAACTGCCGGCAGAAATCAATTTCAAAGTTTTTGGACTAGGGATTTTTGTTTTTCTGTTCCGGCCTTACTAACTTTAAAAGAATATTCAATAGTCAAAAACCAATTAGATTTTCTCATTAAAAACCGTAATGCTAATAATTTAATTCCCATTTATGCAGACTCAGTTAATCCTATGTTGAGAGTTCTAGCTGCAAGTTTTAATCAAATAGTAGGAACATCAATTCGTTTTAAACACTTAAAACGAATTAAACCGTTTTATAGTGCTAATGCAAAATTCTCAACAATTGATGCAAATCTACTTACACTTAAGGCATCATATGACTATTACAAAGCTACGAATGATGTTGACTGGTGGAATAGTAATCAAAAGGAATTCTTAGAAATATTTAATTATTATAATTCTTTCCTAGATGATGGACTCATCTCTCAAGGCCCATTTTCTGACTGGCAGGACAGTTCTAAGCGCAATGGAAAGACTTTTTTTACTAATCTATTGTATCTAGAGGTTTCAAAAGATTTCCAATTCATAGAACCAAAAGAAATAGTTAATTTAACAAAAAAAATTACAAAAACTTTTTTTGATCCTACAACGGGACTGTATTTATCAATCGAAGGATCAAATTATATATCGCTTGAGGGTATTTTATGGGCAATTGAAAAAGACTCATTCCACAATTCAAACGAACTTTATGAGCGATTAAAAGTTCACCAATTATGGTTAAAAAATACCATCCCTGGATTTGTAACATTTCCTAGCTATCAAAAAAATTGGCTTATCACACATGTTAAACTTAGTGGTATGAATGAATACCACGGAAATATATCATGGTCGTGGCTGATGGCCTATAGTGCATTAATCTCATACAAATTGGGTGATAAATTAGAGGGTGATCGTATTTCTCAAATATTGAATAGAATAATTATGCGAGATAAGACTATTTGTGAGATTTATTTTTCAGATAAAGACTATGAACCCTATCATACTTTTCTTTATAAATCTGAGTCTCCATTTAGTTGGGGAGCTGCTTTTGTCATTCAAATGATTGAATCAAAAAAAGCAGCTCAAAATTAACTTATTTTATTGTACAACTTTCTAATACATGGAATTGAGTCTGAGTAGAACTTTTGTGGTCATTGGAAGTTAGCCCTACTGTAAAGAAAACCCAATTTTTATTTTCTTCCTCAGTCTTAAAAAAACCTGAAGTAAATATTTCAGGTGCAAAAGTTCTAACTTCTTGTCCTTCATTATTTAAAAAAGTTGCATTTACTGGATTGTGACAGTTCATGTCCCATTTATTACCTTTACTAAAATTGCAATTATTAAAAGTAATCTCAACTGTAGTTACATTTTCATATGGAGTGGGATCAAGATTTTGAAGTAGCTTATTTACTAGTGACTTATCTTCAAGAATTACATGAAAAGTTTTATCCTGAAGATTTTGTTCAAGGCTAATTAATTCTCGATTATATTCTCCATAATCAGAAACATATTCTAACTTGCAAGAAAATATCTCTTCATTGGCTTGAACATTAGAAATTAAAAATGCTGATAAAGATAAAATCGCTAATAACTTAGTAAACATATATCCTCCAAGAAATAAGATTTCTTGAGATATACAATTAATATTTAAATTAATCTATTAATATATATAAACTAACAGAATCTTAACAATCTAATTTTCTAATTGTAGTAGATTCTAGCAACAACCGCCCCCTCCACATCCTCCATGACCATGTTCATCACCTTCATCTGATTGATCATCATGGCAATGACCACCATTTTTTCCACCACCACAGCAACCAGCACCACCATGAAGATGGCCATGAAGCAGTTCTGCTTCTGTGGCAATCCTAGTACTTAATACTTCAACAGAAAAATTTAAATTCTCGCCAGCTAATGGGTGATTTCCATCGAGAATAACATGCTCAGGTGTTATTTCAATTGCGCGTAAAATAGTTGTGCCACCATTGGTGGTATTAAATTGAAAACGCATTCCAACTTGAAGGTCTTTTATATTTTTAAAATGTTCTAAAGGTACGGTTTGAATCATATCGCTATTTACCACACCATAACCATTTTCCGGATTTAATCTTATGACAATTTTTTCTCCAGATTTTTTTCCATTTAATTCTCTTTCAAGACCTGCAATTATATTACCTCTTCCTTGAATAAATTCTAAAGGCCCTCGATCTATAGATGAGTCGAGAATATCTCCATTATCATTAGTAAGAGTATAGTGAATGCTGACAACTTTATTCGCTTCTATCATAATCTATCCTTTAATAAGTAGTTTTTAAAAAGCATAACATGGAGATTTTAAGGCCAAAAGTAAAAATATTAGAACCTATCCTAAATCATAAAAAGTACTATTCAAGATTACTTTGCTAATGCTAGGATTTTCTAATGAAAAATATCTCTTATATGATTATTATTTTTTTACTCACTAGACTCACCATTTCATTTTCTTGTGAATTCATGCCTAAAAATAATCTCAAAATCTTTAAAGATGATAAAAATATTAATAGTCTTACTAAAGATAAATTTGATTCTATTATTAAAAGAGTATTTGAAAATTTTTCTTCCGTGATCAATAAAAAAGGTGCAACTCTGCAAATCATTAGCAATTGGGACGATCCAACCGTAAATGCTTACGCTGATCGTGAGGCCAATATTTGGAAGGTCACTATGTACGGTGGATTGGCCCGTCACCCACTTATTACGGAGGATGGACTTATGTTAGTCATCTGTCATGAACTGGCTCATCATATTGGCGGAATTCCCAAATATAATTATGGTTATGAATGGGCCGCTGCCGAAGGCCAAGCCGATTATTTTGGAACCTTAAAATGCCTTAAACGAATTTTTGAACAAGATAATAATACTGAAATTATTTCGAAATTATTAGTTGATAATGAAGTTACTAATCAATGCAAGTTAGTCTATAAAAGTAATTCTGAAATTGCATTATGCCAAAGAATTTCCATGGCCGGAAAGTCACTAGGTGAATTTTTAGCAAAATTATCTGATGCTCCAAAAGTTTCATTTGCAACACCCGATAAATCAAAAGTAAAAAAAACTATTTATGATCACCCCTGGCCTCAATGTCGATTAGACACATTTTTTAGTGGAGCTTTATGTGATAAATCTTTTATAGAAGACGTATCAGACAGCTCGACTATTCCTGGTGTCTGTATTCAGCGTGATGGATATCTAAAAGGCATTAGACCACTTTGTTGGTATAGGCCTTCAACAGAAGAAATTTAAAAAAATAATTCTTAAGTCTATGATAATCTTGACGACAAGTCATTATGATTAACTCTTTTCAGTCAAAAACAAATTATCTTATAAAGTTTTTATTTTTTAGTATTACCTATTTTATTTTCTTACGTATCGGACATCTGTTCACAGTGGAAAATCAAGTTTCGATTATTTGGCCAGCGACAGGGGTAGGTCTTACAATTCTTGTCATATTTGGACAGAATTATTGGCCAGCAATTGCTATGGGTGCCTTGTTATCAAACTTTGTGACAGGCGGTTCTGCACTTACAATTTTTGGAATTACTATTGCAAATACAATTGAAGCAATTTGTGCAGCATGGATAATAAATAAAATTCAACGAAAAAAAGAAATTATCGGTGAACACACTTTAACCATAGCTATCATTTTAGGTATTTTTATTGGATCACTCATAAGTAGCTTAATTGGTGTTACATCACTTTGTCTTTCAAATGATATTCACTGGTATCAATTCATCTTAAACTGGCGCACATGGCTTGTGGGCGATTTTTTAGGAGGTTTAATTGTCACTCAATCTATATTGACCTTTTGGGATCAGAGAAAAAATTTTATTCATCCTAATTATTATTCAAGTTTAGCGCTTTTATTAATGGGTTTTACACTTAATTGGTTTCTTTTTTTTACACCTCATGGTGCTCCCTATATGTTTTCAATATTTCTTTTTCTCTTATTATGTTTTTCAATGCTCGGTAATCGAACAGCAAAAATTTTCTATTTATTATTATCAATTGGCATAATTGTCTCAGATAAATTTGGTACAGGAACATTCCTTTTAGGCAGTGCGAACTCTAATCTTGTAAATTTACAACTTTTACTTTTAGGACTAGGAATAAGCAGCTTACTCCTTTCAGATTTTAAAAAAGCTGGCACTCTAAAAATAAGTTCAGTCATTCTTGTCTCAGGCTGGATGGCCTCTGGGCTTATTTTTTATACTTTTTATAAAATTGATCAATCCAACAAGCTCAATCTTTTTCAAACCTATGTGGAAGATGCAATTGGAAATGTAAGAGACCAAATGCATTCCAATATTACAGCACTTAAAAGTGGAGTTGGTTTGTTTGCTGCAAGTAAGTCAGTTGAAAAAGATGAATGGACTAGTTTTGTAGCTCAACTAGAATTGAAAAAAAACAAATCGGGTGTTTTAGGAATGGGAGTCGTCTCTAGAGTTCCCTTAAAAGATAAAAATATTTTTTTAAATCAAACCAGGGCCGACAACGCACCTAATTTTACTATTCACAGCTTAAACAATTCAAATCTTAATATGTCTGAATCTTATATTATTAAATATATTGAACCTCTTGACAGAAATAAACAAGCACTGGGCCTAGATTTAGCATCTGAAAAAAAGAGAAAATTAGCAGCGGACTTGGCGACTGATACTGGTTCAATATCAGTTTCTGAAAGTATAACATTGATTCAAAATAATCAAAAACAAGATTCATTTTTGATTTATTACCCTCTCTATTCTCATGGATATGAACCAGTGACAATAGAAGAGAGAAGAACAAGAAGTATTGGTTGGATATATTCTCCAATAATTACAAAAGATTTTTTTAACGTATCTATGGAAACTGACCACTTAGCTAACTTAAACTATACTATCTCAGAATCAGATAGTGGCAAAATATTAACTAGCAGTGATAATTTTATACAATTACCCAATACATATACAATTTTAAAAAAGTTTAATATTTCAAATCGAAGTTTTCTGCTTACTGCAAAACCTACTCTAAGCTTCTTACATGATTTTAGTACGAACTCATCATGGTCAGCTATCGCCGCAATTTTTATCACCTTACTTTTAGCTGCATTTGTATCATTTATTCAATCTGCTAAACAATTGGCAAATATTTTAGTTGATGAACGAACAAAACAATTAGAATTGACAAGTCGACTTGCCAAGTTAGGTGGTTGGGAATTTGATACTCAAACTCAACATCTAACTTGGTCAAAGGTGACAAAAGAAATATATGGAGTACCTGCAGATTTTGAACCAACACTCGAGTCGAGTATGGCATTTATTAAAGAAGATGTTGATCGGCAAATTGTAGCTGAATCAATTCAGCTATGTTTATCCGAAGGTGTTCCTTGGGATGTAGAAATAGAATTTAATAGCGCAACATCAAAAGTTCTTTGGATTAGAGTAACTGGTCAAGCTGAAAGAGTTAATTCTACAACGGTTCGCATTTATGGAACAGTTCAAGATGTCACAGATAGAGTTACAATTGAAAAACAACTAGTCATTGAACAAACTAAAAGCCTTCAAGCTTCAAAACTTGCCTCTCTTGGTGAAATGTCCGCAGGTATTGCTCACGAAATAAATAATCCATTAGCTATAATTACAATGGCGCTTTTACTCTTGCCCAAATTTATTAATAACCCTGAAAAACTTGCTGAAAAAATTGAAAGCATAAATAAAGCGATTGATAGAATTGCTAAAATCATTAGTGGTCTTAGAAAATTTTCACGTAGTTCACTACTTGTCGATTATGCAAATTTTTCCGTGTCAGAAATAATAAAAGATTCATTAGTTCTCACCAACCCTAAATCAATACAATTCCAAACTACTGTTGAATGTATTATTAATAGTGAATCACAAATATTTTGTAATGAAGTCGAAATTGAGCAGGTCATTATTAACTTAGTAAGTAATGCGATTGATGCAGTAAAAAAACTAGATGTAAGATGGGTAAAAGTTGAAGTAAAAGATCAGGATAAATTTGTTATAGTCCAAATAACTGATTCTGGAGCGGGAATTCCATTAAAATTTCAAGGTAAATTATTTGAACCATTTTTTACAACCAAAGACGTCGGTGAAGGCACAGGCCTTGGACTTTCAATTAGTAAAGGAATCTTAGATGGACACAAAGCAAGCATTTCAGTGCTTCAAGATGTTCCGCACACCTGTTTTGAAATAAAATTCCCTAAAGCAGTGACGTCAACTACCGATAAATAAAGAATGAAAAAACTAAAATTATTTCTCAATTTAGTTAGTGGCTGGTGCCATTTAGCCAGCCCACTTAAGTTCAACGTGACTCAA
>JAVHRK010000012.1:0-1311 GCA_036171615.1 Bacteriovoracaceae bacterium | reverse complement strand
TAAAACCTGAATTCAAGTTTGAAATGCAACTTTCCTAAAGTCTAATTTTTTTATAATTTTTGTCAATTATTTTTCCAAAAAAATTAAATTAGATTGTTGCTCTCGGGCGGAAGTTGTTACTTTTTCTAAAAAAAAATAATAGCCGCCCTTATGGCTTTCGGCCTTGCTAATAAAATAAATGCTCGAGATTCTTTTTATGTTACTCGAATTCTCTTTTTCCCAGAATAGATTTCATTGGGAGTGCAAAATCCTAATGCTTTTCTTGGCCGATTATTGAGTGCATCTTCAGCGAATTGAACGTCTTCTTCTGTTATGTTTTCAAAACTGCTTCCCTTTGAAAAATACTGTCGAATAAGGCCATTTGTATTTTCGTTAAGGCCTCTTTCCCATGAACTATAAGGGTGAGCAAAATATACTTTTATTTCAAGTTTTTTTGCAATATGTTCGTGCTGGCTAAACTCTTTCCCATTATCAAGAGTGGCAGTAAAAACAGTTTCATTCTTTAAGAGGTTACAAATAGCAGTTCTAACAACGACTGCATTTTTTGATTCAACTTTTCCTATCTTGACTTTCTTGCTCTTTCTATCAACCAACGTCACAAGAGCTTTTTTGTGATTTTTACCAATAACAAGGTCTCCTTCCCAGTCTCCAATTCTTATCTTTTTATCAACAACCTTAGGACGTTTTTCAATACTGACTTTGTTTTTAATTTGTCCTCGTCGGTCGTGAGATTTTGTTCCATACCTTTTCTTTCTCTTCTTTTGCCAACGTAAGTTCCTCCATAGCGTACCTCCTGTTTTTTTGTCTGCTAAAACAAACTGATAGATACTTTCGTGAGAAATGCTGATGCTTTGATTTTTCAAAAGCCAACCAGAGATTTGTTCTGGACTCCATTTTTCTTCGAGGTAGTGGGTTACTATCATCATCAATTCAACCGTCATTTTTAGAGGATGACTTGAGGCATCTTCTTTTCTTATGCATGCCAGCTCATGCGCCTGACTGGGCCGGTAACCACGTCCTCCGATATTACGATTGAGCTCTCGTGATACCGTGCTTTTATGTTTACCTATTTCCAATGCTATCTCTGTTTGATTTTTTCCTACTTTCTTTAGTGCGTAAATATGGTATCTATCTTCCTGGGTTAAGTGGCTATGACTCATCTGCAACTCCTTTTGTAGTGATTAGAAGGGCAGATAAGCGTAATACTTGGCCCTTAACTAATCTATAAAAAGTTGCATTTCAGATTTGAAGACAGGAAAGCATGATTTGAATCAGAAGTTAAGAAAATTTTAGCGTGCACTTGTAGTTTTT
>JAVHRK010000011.1:0-6669 GCA_036171615.1 Bacteriovoracaceae bacterium | reverse complement strand
TACCCGTCTATTTTGATCCACTATTAATATAGTAATCCCATGAACAATAAAATCATATTGGTTATTTTTTTATCCTCCTAAAAGTCCAATTTTACAAATATATTAAACATACTTAACTGTGTTCCAGATGGAGCTTTTGTAGACGAATAAATAATATTTAAATCAGTAGGAACGTAATAAAACAAATTAGTAAGTAGTCGAGTTCCGAGGAAAAAGGATTTAATCATTTTGTTTTTTTCCCACTGCTGATCAATATAAATTCGGTCAGCCCTTAACGATTCAAAACCAAAGACAAAGTGTATTTCTTTTAGAAAAATGGGAATAAATTCCTGTCCACGATAAATATCAAGCACATTTAAATCATGAGTAATTCGACTAGTGAAAATCTCATTTCCATAAGCATCACCGTAGGGAAGTCCGTAAAACTCATATCGGCGTGAGAATTGAAATTGCTCTGTACCTCCGCCATAAAGAACACCTTCATTAAAATAATTTTTATACAATTTTCCATATGCTGCTTTAAAAATTATTGAGAAATTATCATTAATATTAGTTAATAAATTTATCTTTGATTGAAATTTATAATAGGGATTTCCAATAGATTGTGATCTAGCACCCCACTCAAGACTACCAGTGAATCCTTGCCAGAAATCTTGTGATACCATCGATTGATATTGTAGAGTCTGCAAAAGATTCCAGTATGTATTCTGTTGAGAAGAAAGGGCATCAGCGGTGGAAGAAAGTCCAAGATTAATTTGTGGAAGATAAGTCCATTTTTTTAATTCAAAAGTATAACCAGTGCCTAATAAAACATCGTCGGCTTTATTTAAAATATCACTCCAACTATTAGATGAAAACTCTCTTGAAACTAAAAAATATTGTTGCAATAGATGATCAGTATGAATGTATTTAGCATTCCAACCAATTTCTTTTACCGAGGGATAGGCCAAAGCAGTCACTTCTAATGAATGAATTGAGAGTGGATCAGAAAAAGTTGTCATCGCTCCTATGCTTGAAGGTGCATTAGAGTTACCAAAAGCTAAGAACCAATAATGTGGTAAGAGATGTTCCCATTTTGGGTATGACGCCAGATCAGTTAATGCTTCATTAACTGAATCCTTAAAATCAGCTATTTGGCCATTCTCTTGAATATTTTGTAAGTCTTTATCGGCGACATAAGTTTTGGTACCAATATTAGCGGTATTAATTTTCAATTCTACCTGTTCAAGTTTTTTAGAAACGCCGACAATATTATATTTAATTGGCCATTCTTTGATAAGAGTATCATTTTTATAGGCACGCCAATGATTTTCTTCGTAGGAAAAAGTAAGATAGTCTTGGCCTTGAAATGGAATCACATAACTAGGATCGTGAGAAAAATTTAAAGTTTGTTCTTCTAGTAAAGTATCAATATTGATTATTTTCCAGACTTTATTATTGGTAACAAATTTTGGGTCATCGTTAAATGCAACCAAGACGCCATCCGTCTCATCATCTATTTTTACAGCATCACCTATATGACTTATTGGTTCTGAATAAAGTTGGTAGGAATTAATATTGTCGACTAGATCATATCTAACTAAGGCAGATCGTTTTTTCTGTTTTTCTACTTTAAGGAGTAAATCTCCTGTTCGTAAATTACCTTTTTGAAAATCGTCTTCTCCGAAAATATTTTCAATATTTTTTTCATCTTGATTTTCATTATAATTAGCTAAAAAGTCAACTCTAAATTCAGTAAATAATTCATTGGCCTTTTTATCAGCACAGCGTACAAACATATCATTTAAAAAAAATGGTACATTCCCCGAATTTTCAAAAACCAAACAACGAATGGTATTTGGTTTTTTATTTTCTAAATAGTTCATAAAATGACCACCGGCCCAATAGGCAAGCTGTCCATGTGGATAAACTCCCGGCTCATCTAAACAATCTATATAGGAACAATAATCTTTTTTGTGCAATTGAATCCAAAGATCGTTATTTAATAGTTTATTTTGTAATCTTCCGCCTTGTAAGAAATGAGATTCTGCCCATACTGCAATTCCTTCAGTAAACCACCTTGGTGTAATCCCTGCAGGAACTTTTGCGATAGTTCCAAAAATATTTCGGCCTTCTTCTAAATAACCTCTGGTTTGATCCAAATGAACAATATGGACAAATTCATGAAAAAGTAGACCCTGAAGCCAATCTTCTAAAGTAATAAGGTGTTCGGAATTACTTGCAGGAAAATTGTATAAATTAATAATATTTGTAGGAAAAGTTGTAGCATTTCCATTTGTTAGTCGTTTAAAAGGATCAATATTTATATGAACAATATCTCTTGGTATGTGGTGAAAATAGATGACGGCCTTGGTCAAATCGGTCCTGATAATCTCCTCTGTTCTTTTTGCCACTAGAATATCTTTTTCAGCAAAATGAATTTCTGTTCTTAATTCTCCCATTTCAGTGGGAATATTGTCAATGATAGTTTTATAATTTGGCGAGTAAAAAGCCTGTGCCTTGAAACTCAAAAAAATTAAAGAGAATGTGAATACAAATTGCATCATTTTTTTACTTCCTTATACGTCTAATCATTGGCATAATCATATCTAGATTTTTAAATTTTGAAACTATTATTACATAAAGGAGTTCTTATGAAATTAAAGTCATTTACACTAGCTACTGTTATCGGTCTTACTTTACTAATTTCGTCTTGTGCTACTAATAAGAAAGCAAAAGATGAAGGTGCTCCAGATGCAGGAGTTCAGACAGATAATGGAAAAAATTCTGGCCTAGGTCTAGAAGTAAACGGTGACTCAGATACAAATAAAGCAGGTGCACTACAAACTGTTTATTTTGATTTTAATTCATCTTCACTTTCTACAAACACAAAAGATGCTCTTGCTAATAATTCAAATTTTTTAAAGGCAAACCCAACTGTTAAAATTCAAGTTGAAGGTCATAGTGATGAAAGAGGTGGTGTACAGTTCAACCTAGCTCTTGGAGAAAAAAGAGCTAAAAGTGTAAGAGAATACCTTATTTCTCAAGGTGTAGAATCTTCAAGATTAACTACTATTTCTTTTGGTAAAGAACGCCCTTTAGCTTTCGGTCATGAAGAAGCTTCATGGTCAAAAAATAGAAGAGCAAATTTTTTAGTTACTTCAAAATAAATGAGAATTGTCTTCTTAATAATTTTCATTCTAATTTCGTCGTGTGGTCTAACAACTACACGACCAAAATTAGAAATGTCTATTGCACAAGCTGCTTTCATGGCAGCTAAAAATGCAAACGCTGACGTAAAAGCACCAGGTCTATTTAGAAAAGCAGAATATTATTATCTAAAAGCTAAATCTTCTTATAAAAGAAAATATTTTAATAAGGCAGAACAATTTGCCCTCCTTTCAACCAAATATTCAGAAAGAGCTGAGTACGTTGCAATTAGAAAAAAAACACTTGAAACTCTTTGAGGTAATGTATGAAAATCACTTCCCTGTCTTTAATTGTTTGCTTCATTTTAGTAACTGGATGTAAAACGCAAGAAGACATTCGTCGGGATAAAACAGTAGATAATATAAATGAACAATTAACTCAAACTCAAAAATCAACGGCCGGTACCAATACCCGCTTTCAAAATCTGGAAGAACAAGTCTCCCACTTATCAGGAACACTTGAAGAAGTTAACCATGGACGTACCCAAGATCAAAAAGACTTGGCAAACTTAAAAGAAAGACTTGCTCTAATCGAAGAAACTAATCAAAAACAGACTGAATTTATTAAAGGTCTTAACGATAAACTTCACGAACAATCGACTTATATTGAACAAGTCATCAAATCGCTAAATGGGATATCTGAACATGCCGATAAAAAAAATACGACTAAAGATAGTTCTGACCAGGTCACTCTGAAAAATGGTCTTGTGAAATTCAAAGCAAAAGACTACGAAGCCGCAAAATCGATTTTTGAGAAAATTCTTGAAAATAAAAAATTAAAAAAGAAAGAAAAAGCTATTGCACTACATTCTCTGGGATTAATTGAATTTCAAAACAAGAACTTTGAAGAAGCGAAAATTTATTTTTCTAGAATTTTTACAGAAATTCCTGAATCAAGCTTAGCTCCTTCGGCTTTACTTAATTTAGCAAAAAGTTTTCTTCAGTTAAAATCAAAAGATGAAGCAAAACAAACCATAGATGAATTAGTTTCTCGATATCCAGACTCTAAAGAAGCCGCTAAAGCAAAAAAATTATGATTAAAAAATATAGTATTTTATTGCTTGTTTTTATTTCCAGCTGTTCTTTTTTTATTAAAAAGATTGATCAGTCGTCAGTTTCTAAGGCAACAATTTCTAAAAACTTAGCACTAGTATTTTCCCATAATATTAGCGGTGAAACTCATCCATGCGGATGTAAAAACTTTCCACTGGGAGGACTTCCTCAAGTGGCAGGACTTTTTCATTCAATCGAAACCAATAGTGAACTTCTCTATGTTGATACAGGAGATACTTTTTTTCCTTCGTCACGTATTCCGACTACTATGACCAGCTCACTTTCCTATGCAGCAAATCACCTGGCAGATGGCCTTGATCAATTAGGTTTAAAGTATATCGTTCCGGGCGATCAAGACTTTGCACTGGGTTTAAAATTTCTAGTTAATATGGCCAATACTCATAAATTTAAATTTCTACTTTCTAATCTAAAAGATGAATCTAGTATTCCTCACCAACAATTTGCTAAAATTGAAGATGGTCAATCAGTTCTTTTCTTAGTGGGACTTGTTGATCCAGAGGTTTTTAATGGAGATGAAAGTAGTTTATTTACTAGTCCCATAAAAAGATTCCCATCCCTACTCTTAGAATTAAAAGCAGCAGGTTTTGATCCACTTAATTCATATCATCGCTTGATTGTTCTTTCCCATGCCGGCATGGATCCTGATCAAAAACTGGCCCAAGAATTTCCTGTTATTGACTGGATTATTGGTGCCCATTCTCAGAGTTTTGTAAGTTTGCCCGTAGAAGAAGGCAATGTAAAACTAGTACAGACTCTTTCAAAAAATCACTATATGGGTGATATTAAAATTGATGTTAATTCAAAAAAACAAACCGATAGCTATGTTCTGCATGAAATCAGAGATGAATTAGAACAAAAACTAATTCCTAATCCACTTCGATTATTTATAAATGAACACAAAATAAAGATGAGCCAGTTACAGATTACAGAACAAGACCAGATGGTAACTAGTTCTTCTAACACAAGTAAAAATATTAAAAAATTTCCAACAGTTCAATCATGTATTTCATGTCACAAAGTTCAAGGTGAATTCTGGCAAGGAACTCCTCATGCAATTGCCTACTCTACTCTGATGAATGTACATGAACAAAATAATTTACAATGTATAAAATGCCACTCATTGGGCCTAAACAATCCTCAGGGATTTAACGCTGCAAAAAACATGATTCAATTTCAAGACAAAACAATTATAGATTACTGGAACCAGGCATATGCATTAAGTTCAAATGTAAAATCTGTAAGAAAATTGGCCTCTGCAGATATTAAAAAAATCTCAAAAAAATGGATGGCGCTAGATAAAACATCTGGAGTTAAACATAACTTTGCAAACGTTCAATGCCTTAATTGCCATACCCAAAATGCAGGACACCCATTTAATGCCGATGTTCCTCAAAGTAAAGAGGAAAGACTAAGTTTAATTAAAACACAATGTCTTAGCTGCCACACAATTGAACAGTCACCTGAATGGCATAAAGGTAATGAAAAAATATTTTTAGAAAAATTAAAAAAGATGAGTTGTCCTCTCTCGGAATAGTCCTAAAAAAGTAAATAATTTATGAAGAAAAAACTTATTTTAGCGATAGAAACAAGCTGCGATGATACCTCAATTGCTATATTAAGAGGCAACCCCAACCAATTAACTGAACTACCAGAAATTCTTGCACACCATTCATTTTCACAAGAAATTATTTTAAGACGCTGGGGTGGAGTTGTTCCAGAAATAGCCGCACGCAACCATGTAGTCAAAATTACACCCTTACTAGAACAGTGCTTTGAAGAAACAGGAATTAATCCCAAAGATCTAGATCTTGTTGCAGTCACTTCGCATCCAGGTTTACTGGGTCCCCTTTTGACTGGTATTACCGCTGCAAAAACAATCTCCTTACTTCACCAATTACCAGTTTCACCAATCAATCACCTTTATGCGCATTTGGAAGCAATTCATATTACTGAAAATGTTAAGTATCCTTACCTCGGAGTTCTAGTCAGTGGTGGCCACAGTATATATTTTCTTGTTACTTCTCCGATTGATTTTCAAATTATTGGACGAAGTATAGATGATGCCGCAGGAGAAGCTTTCGACAAGGGCGGAAAAATAATGGGTCTAGGCTATCCGGCCGGAAAAATAATTGATGAAATGTCTATTTCAGGAGATGAAAAAAAATATTTATTCCCTGTTTCTATGCTTGATTCAGGTGATGCAAATTTAAGTTTCTCTGGCGTTAAAACATCGCTTAGAAATTTTATGGAAAAAGAAGAAAATAAAAACTGCAATTTACATGATGTATGTGCTTCTTATCAGTATGCCATTATCACTGCACTATTAAAAAAATGTAAAAAGGCCATTGCTCTTATTGGTCTATAAGATATCACTATTCTCGTTGGAGGTGGAGTTGCTTGCAATTCA
>JAVHRK010000010.1:5102-66884 GCA_036171615.1 Bacteriovoracaceae bacterium | reverse complement strand
TCAATTGAATCAGAGTTATGAATTACTAAAATATTTTTATAATTACTTTTATTAAATCCCTTTGCAACTGAATCCTCTAACGTATTGTCAATTAAATATACGATAACTTTCTGTATATTGTTTGAAGAATTATTACTTTTTAAAAGTGCATTAATGTCCAGGAAATGAAGGCCTTGTTTTATTGAACTGGCAAGCTGATAATGTAAGGCCGGAGTTGAACGTCTGAGTTCAATTAGTCCTTTTACATATTTTGAAAGCTCGCTATACTCCTCTCCTCTATTCCAATCAATCATGTTGGTATTATCTGAAGAAGAATACGTATTTTCATGAAAAAAACGGTTACCATTTTCTGGGAAAATTACATCTGAAGTATGAGCTCTCTCTGGGTGAGGATCATTTGGCGAAAGTGGTTTGGTTCTTCCAAATTCATCTCCTCCATGAATAATAATTTTTCCTTGCGATGTGAAAAGTAAACCGTAGCTAAAACGAACAAGTCGTTCTCGCTCTTCCCTACTACCCCCATTAGATAAATTAATTTTATCCCAGAGAGTAAATCCGTCGTGAATACTTAAATAATTTAATGTTTCGTCCGGCTCGTTAGCAAATAAGTGATAATCGCCTTTTAGAATTTCATTATGCGGATCAGGGAAATATTTAATGGCGCCAATAATACCTGTTTTAACACGAGAAAGTTCGGTAAAATCTCCTTGAACAAAACCCTTGTTCTCCATTCTACCAGCATAAGAATCTCGAGAAGAATCATTAAAAACAGAGATAGAAGCTTCATGAGGAAAATTGGTTTTTGTAGTTGCTTCTGAGAATGGTAAATCAGTAAAATTCCAGGCCTCCCCATATAAAATGGCTTTTTCACCCAACGCCAAGCGAATTTCTTTCATAGTTTGTTGATCAATAAAACCCATTAGGTCAAATCTAAAACCATCAGCACCATAATAATTTTGCCACATTTTTAAAGAATCAATAATAAGTCTACGAGACATTAGGTTTCTTGATTCTAGTGTGACTCCTGCACCGGTAGCCTCTGATATATCACCAAGTTCATTTGTACGAAGATAACATCCTGGTGCTACATTTTCCAAAATATCTTTTCTATAGAGGTGATTATAAACAACATCTAAAATCACTCCGATTCCATTTTTATGGAGTTCAGAAAATAATTTCTTAACTTCAGAAATGCGTAAATAAGGATCATTCGCATCTTTAGAATACCAGCCACTAGGAGTAAAATAATTATGAGGGTCATATCCCCAGTTATAATTAAGTCTAGAGGTAGGTATTTCTAGACCTTGAAATATATGTTGATTTTCATTGACGGTAAAAGATTTTTGAAGGGGCATAAATTGAACATGGGTAATACCCAAGTTTTTTAAATAGGGAATGGTATTAGTAAATCCAAGAAAGCTACCTTTTAATGAGTCATCTATATTAAGTGAAGGATCAATTGAAAAATCTCTAATATGAGCTTCGTATCCAATAAAATCTGTAGTATTGGCCAAAGTTAAATGTGAAGATTTAGTCACTTTAGTGAGCGGAATATTTACTATTGCTGCTTTTCCAATTTTATCAGAACTATGGGGATCAAATGCTGACATTGATTGAGCATAAGGATCAAGAGCGAGATTTATTTTATTAAATGCAGTAACCTCATATTGATAAAATAAACCATCATATGATTTAACTTTAAAATCTTCTAATTTAAAAATATTTTTCCAAACACCTTTTGCATTTTTAATTAATGGGCGTTTACCAAGGAGTGTTTTAGCGTCATGGTCATACAGCAAAAGATTAACGTCAGTAGCAGTTGGTGACCAAAGTGAAACAGATAATGAAGTTCCCTCAAGGGTTGATCCAAGAGGCTCATTGGTTGAAAACTGCTCATTTAAAAATTTTAATGATGGAAGTGCCCAAACGGTTTTATTTCTAAAAGTAACTTGATAGTTTTTGAGAGTATTTAATGAATGAGAAAATTTAAAGATAAGTTGATTATTTTCATGAAGTTCAGGAACCGCACTAAGCGAAAGTTCTTTGTTATCAAAAATTTTTATTTCATTGAAATGTTTACGAGTATAGGTATCAGTAATAATACGTATACTATTGAGATCCTCAATCCAAGCAGCCTTAATTCCGATATAGTTATCTTGATTGGCCATAGTACTTTCTGTTAAAAAAATTATCAGTAAGGTAAGCAAAACATAGAATTTTTTTATAGAGAACAACGCTTAAATAATAATTAAAGAATTAATTCTCTAAAATTTTAGAGTCAATTTCTCTTTCAGCTTCAAGCCAACAAGCTAATGATAAATCAGGATTAAAGTTAGCTTTTTCAGCAATGTAATATGCAGCTTCAGCGATCATGCTGGTCCTTTGGTCTACAGTAAATGCTTTTAAAGTATTTACCCGAGGAGCTGTCGTATTAGTTTTCTTTGGAGTAGTTGATGTTGGAATAACTTTTGTGGTCTTTGATGTTTTTGTCGAACTTGGCTTAATAGTTGACTTAGCAGTAGTAGTACTTTTCATAGAAAATCTCCCTTTAAACATTTAGAACATAAAATCATTACGATCATATTTTAAATATGAATTTCTGTATATAATATAAGTCATGATATAAAAACAATTTCTCGTACAAACATATAAGGTAAAACTATGCATTCAGATAAACCAACACATTTTACTGATTTTGATCAACATCTATTTGCAGAGGGAAAACATTTCGAATTATATAATAAGTTTGGAGCAAATATCACTACTGATGGAGTGCAATTTGCTGTGTGGGCACCAAATGCAAATTTTGTTTCTGTAATAGGAGACTTTAATGGTTGGAATAGAGAAGAAAATCCTATGTGCCCATCAAGTGTAGGTGTTTGGACCTGTAATATTAAAAATTGTATCAAGGGAGCTAAGTATAAATTTTTTATTCGATCTTCTAAAAATGGATATGAAGTAGAAAAAGCAGATCCATACGCAAAGTTTGCTGAACTGAGACCCAATACCGCATCTATCGTATGGAATGATAAATATAAATGGCAAGACAAAGATTGGTTGTCATATCGTAAGGCCATTAATTGGCTTAAAAGTCCCGTTTCAATTTATGAAGTACATTTTGGTTCTTGGCAAAAAAAAATAGAAGATAATAATCGAGCATTTACCTACAGAGAAATGGCAGAGATACTTCCGGCGTATGTGAAAGAACTGGGTTATACACACGTCGAATTTATGCCCTTGACTGAGTTTCCATATGACGGATCGTGGGGATATCAAACAACAGGATATTTTGCACCGACATCACGATATGGCACACCTGAAGACTTTAAATATATGATAGACATTTTCCATCAAAAAAATATTGGTGTAATTTTGGATTGGGTTCCGGCACATTTCCCTACCGATCAACATGGACTTTCTTTTTTTGATGGCACTCATTTATTTGAACATGAGGATTTACAAAAAGGATATCATCCAGATTGGCAAACATTGATTTTTAATTACGGTAGAATTGAAGTTAGACAATTTTTAATTAATAGTGCGATGACATGGTTAGAAGAGTATCACATTGATGGACTTAGGGTTGATGCCGTTGCTTCAATGCTATACTTAGATTATTCTCGTAAGTATGGCGAATGGACACCAAATGAATATGGTGAAAATGAAAATTTAGAAGCTATTTCGTTCCTAAAAGAATTAAATGAAGTATTATTTGGAAAATATCCTGACATTTTAATGATCGCTGAAGAATCAACTGCATTTTCAGGAGTTTCAAAACCAACATTCATGGGCGGTCTTGGTTTTAATATGAAATGGGATATGGGATGGATGCACGATACTTTGGAATACCTCAAAAGAGATCCTGTACATCGCAAATATCACCATCACGAAATTACTTTTAGAATGGTATACGCTTTCACTGAAAACTATTGCGTAGCTCTTTCACATGATGAAGTAGTTCACGGCAAGGGCTCTATGCTTAAAAAAATGCCAGGTGATATTTGGCAACAGTTTGCAAATTTAAGAATTTTATATTCATATATGTTTTCAATTCCTGGCAAAAAAATTAATTTCATGGGCAATGAATTTGCTCAAAATGATGAGTGGAATTATAATCAAAGTCTTGATTGGCATCTCTTGCAATGGGGTGAACATCAAGGAATAAAAAAATTAACTCAAGATTTAAATCTAATATATAAAAATGAACGTGCATTTTATGAAACAGATTTTTTATCATGTGGATTTGAATATATAAATCATACAGACAGTGAAAATTCTGTGATCTCTTATTTACGAAAATCAGAAGATATGAAAGAAGAAATCTTGGTTCTGATTAATTTTACTCCGACGCCTCAGATTCAATATAGGACAGGAATTAATCGGAGTGGGTCGTGGAAAATAATATTTAATTCTGATTCAACTTATTATGGTGGTTCAAACAGTGGTAGCTTTGGGTATGTTAAATCAGATCATTACTCTTTACACGAAAGACAATATTCAGTTTTATTAAATCTTCCACCTCTGGGAGCATTATATTTAAAATGGGAAGACCAATAAATGAAAAAATATATTTGCATTCATTCTCATTTTTATCAACCACCAAGGGAAAACCCATGGCTTGACCGCATTCAAAAGCAAAGTTCGGCCGAGCCTTTTCATAATTGGAATGAGCGAATTTCCAATGAGTGTTACAGAGAAAATGGACGCTCCAGAATTAAAAACGAAAGAAATTATGTTGAAGGTGTTTCAAATAATTACGCAAAAATGAATTTTAATTTTGGGCCGACACTACTTTCATGGTTAGAAGTTTATGATCCTAGAACATACGACTATATTATTAAAGGCGACCAGCTATCTGTTAATCAATTTAAGGGGCACGGTAATGCAATAGCTCAATGTTATAATCACATGATTATGCCATTAGCAAACTCTAGAGATAAAGAAACTCAAATCATTTGGGGGATAAAAGATTTTGAAAAGAGATTTTCTCGATATCCAGAAGGAATGTGGCTCCCAGAAACTGCTGTAGACCTAGAGTCTCTTGAGTTGCTGGCCAGACACAAAATGAAATATATTATCTTAGCACCAAGACAAGCGTCTCAAGTGTGTAAGCTTGGTATTAGTGAATGGGTTGATGTTTCTTCAGAAAATATAAATACTCGAATACCTTACCTGATTAAACTGCCTTCAGGAGCTGAAATCGCAGCATTTTTTTATGACGGGGGCCTTTCTAAAGCTGTTGCATTTGATGGACTACTTCATAACGGGGAATATTTTGCTGATAGGTTATTGAGTGGATTTAATTCTAATGAAACCGAACCTCAATTAGTTCACATTGCCACTGATGGTGAATCATATGGTCATCATCATAAGTATGGTGATATGGCCTTGGCATTTGCTATAAAAAAAATTGAAGAACGAAGTGATGTTCAACTTTGTAATTATGCCTATTATTTATCGATTCATCCACCAGAGACTGAAGTCAAAATATTTGAAAATTCATCTTGGAGTTGTGCTCATGGTATTGAGAGATGGAGATCTGATTGTGGATGTAATTCCGGTGGGAAGTCAGATTGGAATCAAGCATGGAGATCACCTTTAAGAAAAACATTAGATGAATTAAGAGATGAGATAAATTCAAAATTTGAACGAAATATGCTCAAATTTAAAGTTGATCTGTGGGCCGTTAGGAATGATTTTATAAATGTCATTTTTAATAGAAACGAGGAAAGCAATACAGAATTTCTTAAAAAGTGGATTCCAGAATTTAATGAATTAAGTGATCAGGTTGAGTTTCTCAAGGCATTTGAACTGCAAAGACAATTGCAATTTATGTATACAAGTTGTGCATGGTTTTTTGATGAAACGTCAGGGATTGAAACAGTACAAGTTCTACAATACGCTCTCCGTGCAATTGAATTGGCAGAGGATTTATGGGGAAGTTTTGTACATGAAAAATTTTTAGAAAATTTAAAAACTATACCTAGTAATATTCCTCAATACGCTAACGCATACGGAATTTATGAACAAATTTTAATAAATTGTCAGGTAGGATTTTTTAAAATTGCGGCACAATACTCAATGGCAAATCTTTTTAATGATGCTGGCCATACAGCTGAAGTATATTGTTTTGATGTAAAAAAAATTGAGCTTGAAAAATTAAAGCTAGGTAGTAATAAATTTGTATTCGGACATGCAGAATTTAAATCAAAAATAACTTATTCTAAAAAACATATAATGTTTACAGCAGTTCATCTGGGTGAAAATATCATAAGTACAGGAGTAAGTATTTTTGATGATGAAAAACACTATATCAACTTTAAAAATGATTTAATGTTGAAGATAGAAAAAGGTGATTATTCAACGATAATGACTGAACTTGAAAATCAATATGGAAATAACGTCTTTACACTGAATGACTTATTACATGAAGATAGATATTACCTGATAAAAAATATTTTAAATGAAAAAATGGACCTGATTGATTCACAATTTCAACAAATTTTTAATGATAATTATATGTTTGCATCATTTCTACATTCCGTTGGATTACGTATTCCAGGTACATTAAAAATTTCTTTCGAACATGTAATTAATGAAAGAATTATTAATCTTTTTAAAGAAAATATTGATGTTTTGAATACAACCCAACTTGAAAGAGATTATTCAGATGCCCTTAAAGGAAATTTACTATTTAAAGAAGCCGACATGAGAAATGTCTTTAAAATTAAATTAATTGAATTTGCCGAAGTTATCAGGTTTGGACATTATAACAGTGTAGTATTAAATAATTTTCTATTTGCTGTGAAATACGTAAAAAAAATAATTCCCGATATCCATCTTTCTGAAGTACAATTTTTAATTTATACCTGGAGAGAAAGTTTTGAAGTTATACCATTAGAAATTCAAAATATTTGTGATCAAGTGTTTGATGCTCTGAGAATTGAAGCTAAAAAATAGTATAATTTAATTATTTTGAATTTGATTTTCTGGTTTTAAATTTAGGAAATTATCCCCTTGAGGTATATAGAAATTTAAATTTGAGGAATCAAGAATCTTAACTAAGTATTCTAACATATCCTCTGTAGTGATAATGCCCTTTAGGTTTTTTGTTGATGAATTTACCACTAAGGCAGAAATTTTTTCATCTATCATCAGTTTTGCAATATCAGCAATTGGTGTACTTTCATCAATGATCTTAATAGGCCAACTCATAAAGCTTTCAACTCTCGGAGCAGAATTTGAAGTTAGATTATCTGAGATATTTTTATCAAATTTAATTTTTTCAGCTCGTTCTATATCACGATCACAGATCATACCTACTAACCGCCCTTCTTGGTTCATCACGGGTAGATGTCTAACATGATGTTTTTTCATTAAATCCGAAGCAGTGACAATTGGCGAGACATCTTCAACGGTAATAACTTTATTTGACATTAAGCTTTTGGCATCAGACATAGAGCATCCTCTTTTGAGATAATATTTATCATACACTTATGAAAACTTCTTTAAATGACATAAGTCATTTAAATATGACTATATTGAGATTATTTCTTTGAATAAATTTTATCATGGCAGGTTATGAAGAGAACAATGAATCTCACCAGTATAGAATTGTTAAAACTCATTTTTACTTATGAAAAAATCTTTAAGTACTCAATCTAGACAGACGGCCAGTGAAAGTGTATTTATTTTTAATGAGTGAAAAATACTATTTAGGTCTTGATGTCGGCGGTACAAAAGTTGAAGGGGCAGTTGCAGCATTAAACTCTTTTGATCAAACTCTGAAAGTATTATCTCAAAAAAAAATCCATTCAATTACTTCTGGAAACTTTTTAGATTTTATTGATACTGTTTCGGATTTAATTCACGAAATATTACTAAAGGCAGAACTGTCACCTGAAAAAATTCAAGCTATTGGAATTGGACTTCCAGGATCTCTGGACCCTCAGACTAAAATCATGATGAATGGCAATACTCGATACCTGATTGGTAAAGATGTTATAACTGCATTAAACAATAAACTTAGTTTTCAAATTCCAATTTTTCTGCAAAATGATGCAAATCTTTTTACCCTGGCTGAAGCCTGGGGAGGAGTTGGTAAAACCTATGCTTTAGAAAAAAAAATTCCTTTTAACAAACAGGTTGTCTTAGGAATTACACTGGGAACAGGAGTTGGTGGTGGTTTAGTCTCACTGGGAGAAATTTATAATGGTGCACATGGTGCAAGTCTTGAAGTTGGACATATTACACTAAATACTGTTGGGGAAAATTGTTATTGCGGCCAGAGAGGTTGCGCGGAGTTATATCTGTCGGGAACTGCCTTAAATAAAATTGCAGATTCAAAGCAATTAATTTTGAAAGCAAAAAATAAAGATGAAGAATCATTGAAAATCTTAGAAATATACCGTCAAAATTTTGTACATTTTTTGAGTATTTTGAACAATCTTTTTAATCCACATTATATTGTTTTTGGTGGAGGATTATCTAATCAAGATATTTTATTTTTAAATTTAAAACAAGACCTCGAAAAAAAAATATTTCTTAGTAGAGAATTTTGTCCTGAACTTTACATTAATCAACTAGGCGATAGTTCTGGTTTATTCGGAGCGATGATTTATGCCAAAGAATTACTTGATTCTTAGTTTTATTTTCTTACTTTTTTTTAGTTTTAATTTATCCGGAAAAGAAATACTTATTTGGACCTCAAATGAAGGTGCGGCCAAGGCCATTAATGAAATCAAAAAAGATTATGAAATTGAATATAACGATAAAGTTGTTGTTGAAGTTTTAAATAAAGATTTAACTTCACTTTTTAAAACAGCTGCCTTGGCCGGAAAAGGACCAGATATATTATTGTGGGCAAATGATGTAAGCGGAGAACTGGCTCAGTCTGGCTTAATTGAACCCCTAGATGAATTACCTTTTTTAACTGACAATTTTTTACCGGTTGCCCTAAGGGCCTTTAGCTATAAAGGAAGACTATATGGGTATCCTTATGCAGTAGAATCTATTGTTCTTTTTTATAATAAAGATCTAGTTAAATCACCACCTGAAAGTTTTGAAGAATTAGAAAAAGAGGCAATATTAATTAATGATATTAAAAAAAATAAATATGGATTTTTGTATGACTTTAAGACTTTCTTTTTTTCTTTTCCGATTTTAAATGCTAGCGGTGGCTATATCTTTGGCGAGAATAAGAGTGGTTTAAATGCAAAAGATATTGGTATAAATCACCAAGGTTTTATAAACGGATTAACCTTTTTACAACGCCTTAATAGCGAAGGACTCATTCCTTCATCTACAGAGAGAGGGATTGCATTCGAACATTTTAAGTCTGGAAATTTAGCTTTTACAATCGATGGTCCTTGGGCGATTAAAGATCTTGACGCAAGTAAAGTAAATTATGGAATTGCAGTACTACCAAAATTTAAAAATTCTATTGCAAAACCACTGGTTGGTGTACATGGATTTATGATTAGACGATCTAGTAAAAATAAATTAAGGGCCAAAGAGTTTGCTGAAAAATATTTACTTTCAGTTAAGGGAATTAATTTATTTTACAAGTTTGATAATAGGGCACCTGCTAGAACTGATGTTTTAGATAAACTAAGTTCGAATGATAAAAAATTGGCAATCTTAAAAAGAAGTGCAGAAACGGGTGTTGCAATGCCCAATATTCCACAAATGGCCTCAGTTTGGAGTGCAATGGGAAAGGCGCTAAGTCTAAGTTTAGAGCAAAAAATGCCGGCCAAAGAGTCTTTAAACTTAGTTGTAGGGCAAATTAAATAGATAAATAATTCATGGTTGGTCCCAACGACATATTTCTTTTCTCAAATGGACTTGCATAGTGTAATAATACGGAACACTTTTTTAGATAGTTAACCAGGAATAGTTCATGTCGATTCCGAGTAAAATTTTGGGATTTCTTCTTGTTATCATTTTTTCGATCTCAAGTTGGGCCAGAATTCCTCTTGAAAATGATTGGCTCCAAACTTTTTATACAGATGACAGTTCTTCGTATTTAACATTATATCCCGATGGTTTTAAACAAATGATTCGTGTGAGCTCAGCTTCATGCCAACAAATTGCCAAAATTTCTATTATAATTAAAAATAATAATCAAAAAGCTAATTCAATATTTAAAGAAATCCCAAGTAGTAATGCACCTTTGATTTATGGAATAAATCGTAATGATTATTGTTGGTATGGTGTAGAGGTTCACGGACTTACTTCTCTTAACGGCATTGAATATGTTCTAAAAATTGAAGATACAATAAATTCACCTCATTATTTTAAAGGTATTACTAATTCACTAGTACCTTTCTATAGAGTGACTCAAGACTCAAATATTGATAACTGGATTGAGTTAGGTGCTTTTGGTGCAACACCTGTCGTTGGAGGCGGTGTCTATTATAAAGTGTGGGAGCCTTACTCAGACGAAGTACATTTATTTATTAACGACAATCAAGCCATTAAATTAAATGCAAATTTTCCTCTTAATGACGAAAGAAGATTTCATTATGCTTTTATAAAAGAATCAAACATTAAAGATAAGTACCACTACCAATTTTTAAAAGGTGGTGCTTATGAAAATATGGAAGTGGCGAATTTTAAAACTGTTAGTCCTATCAAAGTTGATCCAATGGCCAAGGAATTGGTCTACGATGCAAAAGGTGGCCGCTTTAATGGTTATATAAATCCTCGAGGAATTGTTACACGAGATAATGAATATGTTTGGAACAACGATGCCTCGTTTAAAAATATAAGCGAAATTGATTATAATAATTGGATAATTTATCAATTATGGCCTTTGACATTTAATCCTAAAGAAATAAATGGGGCCTATACCCAAGGTCAATTTAAAGACATTATTCCCAAAATTTCTTACTTAACCGACCTCGGAGTTAATGCTGTTGAATTTCTACCCGTACACGAAAGTAGATTTAATGTTTCATGGGGTTATGCTCTAGACTCCTTAATTATTATTGAAAGTTCACTTGGCTCTAAAAAAGATCTGAAGAAAGTCATTGATGAGCTTCATGCAAATAAACTAAGAGTATTATTTGATGTTGTTTTAAATCATATAAATAATAATCTTTTAAGAGAGCCGATTAACGAAAAATCAAACGTTTCAAAGTTTTATAGTGGAGACACCGCATGGGGCCCAAAACCTCGCTATGAAAGTGTTTGGGTAAGAAAATGGATTACAGATTCACTCTTACACTTAATGAATGAATACCACTTAGATGGATTCAGATTTGATATGACAGATTCAATATTTAACGGCACCAAAGGTGGATACAGCTTTCTCCAAGAATTGACTTATTTAATTAAAATTAACAATCCTCATTTTTATAATTCCGCTGAGCAATTACCAGATAATGTATGGGTTACTTCACCTACTTCAGAAAACGGATTAGGATTTGATTCACAATGGAATGATAGATTTAAAAATTTCTTTGAATTAGAATTTGATAATTATTATGAAAATAATAGATCGGTTGATTTAACACAATTAACCAATGCTCTTTTGGGCTTCAGTGATCATCCAATGTCGCAAGGAGGATGGTACCATTTTGGAAATCCGCAAAGAACTGTAAACTACCTTGGAAGTCATGACTTTATTGGAAATAAAGATCCGTTGATTAGGGTCGTGTCGCAGTATAAATCACAAGAAAGTGAAGATGATAATATATTTTCACGAGTGAATCCCCTAGAGGAAAGTGGAGATTTAAGTATTCCTTTTAGGAAAATTCATAATCAATTTAGTCATGCTCTTGCTAGATTATCATATGGAATTCTTTTCACAAAGCCAGGTGCATCTCTTTTTTATCAAGGCGAAGAGTTGGCTCAGGACTTAAATATAGAGAATGAATGGGCCTATGTTCAAGCATTAAAAGATAATAGATTTCCAAGTAAAAATGTAAATATCAATAAATATGTTCGCTCACATCGTATGACATGGAATTATCTAGATTTAGCCAACGGAATTAAAAGTCCTATTTTAAATTTTGTTAATAATGAAGAAGAAAATTTATTCAAAGGTCATTTGAATTTTTTTAAGACCATGATTCAATTTAAAAAAGAAAATCCAGAAATTAATAACCAAGATGCTCAAAATGTTCGCATTGATAATAGTACCAAGGTTGTAACTTACGAACTAAAAACTTCAAAAGATTGGTATTTTGTTGTTGGTAATTTTAATATAGATAACGGTGGTGCCTGGATTCAATTTCCAGGAAGTAAGCAATTATGGTGGGATGAAATTATTAATTCTTCTGATCCAATGTTTGGTAGTAATTCAGCCGTCTTTCAAAACATTATTTCTAATTTAGGTGGAAGAAAAAATCTTTTACGACTTAAAGGTCCAGGTTTTTATATTTTTAAGGCCAGCGTGAGTCCGAGCGTAGCAACAGATCTCTATTTCAGAACAAATTCTTTTAATTGGGTTGCTGATAATTCTACTGTGATGACAGTAAATCCACAAAATAACGAAGAATTGATGACAGTTGTAGAGTTTTCGAAAAACCAAACAATAGAGTTTAAATTAGGCACTAAAAATTGGGAAATTAGTTTGGGACAACCTTGGGAGATGAGATCCCTTCCCTCTGAATTTCAATTTACAGGCTTAAGAAATCCGCTTGAATTTAAAGTTCTTACATATGGGGTAAACTCAGCAAATACAAAGCTAGATGTAAACGCAGGAAAATATATATTCAAATTTAATTTCAAGACTTTTTCATATAGTCTTGAAAAACTTTAATTATAAGAGAGAGAAAAGTTATGTTAAGTACAGAGTCGCAATTACAAGAGTTAGCCTACAATTATTGGTGGAGTTGGAATCAAGAAGTCTGGGATTTATTTTCAGCAATTAATAAGGAAGTTTGGGCAGACACAAGAAATCCTGTAGTGGTACTAAAAAAGACTTCTCATTTAATTGAAGTAATTAAAGATGAAGAGATTAAAAACAAAATATCGGAACAACATAGTCGATTAACGACCTATTTAAACCGGAAAAATATTGGGGATACTTGGTTTGCAAAAAAATTCCCAACACTTAAAGGTCCAATCGCATATTTTTCAGCTGAATATGGAATTCATGAAGCACTTCCAATTTACAGTGGTGGGCTTGGAGTTCTCTCTGGAGATCATGTAAAGTCAGCATCAGATCTTGGAATACCGATGGTCTTTATTGGACTCTTTTATTCTAATGGCTATTTTATCCAAAGAATAAATGAAGAAGGTAAACAAATAGATCTATATGGAAAATTTTCACCTGAAAATTTATCACTGAAACCAGTAACAAATAAAGATGGTAAAACTTTAGTTTTCGATCTTGATATTGCAGACAAGACAATTAAAATTCAAGCTTTTAAAGCTCTTGTCGGATCGAGTGTGCTTTACTTACTCGACTCAAATCATCCAGATAATTCAGATGAAGATAGATTGTTAACTGCTAAATTATATGGCGGCGACAGGGAAATGAGATTTTCTCAAGAAATAATTCTTGGTATTGGTGGAATTAAATTATTAAAAGCACTAAATATTGAACCAGCTGCATTTCATATGAACGAAGGTCATAGTGGATTTTTTCAATTAGAAAGAATTAAAAACACGATGAAAGAAAAAAATCTAAAATTTGAAGAAGCTAAGGTTATTTGTGCTGCCAATTGCTTATTTACAACACATACACCTGTACCTGCAGGTAATGAAGCTTTTAGCTTACCTTTAATGCATAAGCATTTTTATAAAATGATTAGAGGATTTAATATTTCTTGGCGTCGTTTTGTTGAATTGGGATTAGTTGCTGAAAAAAGTGATTACAAATTTTTCAGCTTAACTGTTTTTGCAATCGATGTGGCCCGCTTTTATAATGGAGTAAGTGAACTTCATGGTAAAATTGCTCAAAAAATGTGGCGAGAGTCATGGCCAAACATTCCGGAAGTAGAAAATCCAATGTCACATATAACTAACGGAGTTCATGTCCAAACATGGATGGCCTTAGATGTAAAAAATCTTTTAGCAAATTCGATAGGTCGTAAATGGGAAGATGAGCTGGCAAATCATAGCTATTGGGAACGTGTTGGTGATATTGCAAATACTAAAATCCGTTCTACCAAAATTGCATTAAAATCTAAAATGATTGGTATTGTACGGGCGCAATTAAAAAAACAACTTACAGAAAATAAAGAATCAAAAGCAGAAATAGATGCAGTCGATAACTATTTGGATGATAAAACTTTAATTATTGGTTTTGCAAGACGTTTTGCTACTTACAAAAGAGCAACATTGATTTTTCAAGACTTAAAAAGATTAGAAAAATTAGTTAATGACAAAGATCGACCAGTTGCTTTTGTCTTTTCAGGTAAGGCCCATCCACAAGATGTGCCAGGACAAAAATATATTCAAGATATTTATAAGTTTTCTCGTATGCCTGAATTTAAAGGGAAAATTATAATTTTAGAAAACTATGATATGAATATTTCACGACACATGGTTTCGGGTGCAGACGTTTGGTTGAACAACCCAAGACGACCTATGGAAGCAAGTGGTACATCTGGACAAAAAGTACCAATAAATTTTGGATTAAATTTTTCAGTTCTAGATGGATGGTGGAGAGAGGCATTTGATGGAAACAATGGTTGGGCCATTGGAGAGGAAAAAGATTTTACTAGTGATGAAATCCAAGACATAGAAGATGCATCAGATTTTTATAAAACACTAGAGCAGACTATTTTACCTTTATATTATGCAGATAAAGCAAAAGGTGAACTCGGTTCAAGTGCCGCTTGGATAGAAAAAACTAAAGTAAGTTTTATAACTAATATTTCACGTTATTCAACACACAGAATGGTTCAAGACTATATGACTAAGTTTTACAGTGAGGCCATAAACTATGGAGATAAATTTGCTAAGAATGCAGATTTAGTCAAAACATATGTCGATAACCGTCGCTATTTAAAAATGAATTGGAAAACAATATATTTTACGTATATGCACTTTGAGGGAAAAAGCTTAGAAGTCGCTTCAGAATTTGATAAAAGTTTTAAAAGTCCACTTCATCATGTTGAATACCCTGCTGAAGTTACTTTTCCAGGACGAGTATTTGAAACTAGTGAAGCCGTTATACACTTAGGTGTATATCTAGGAGATATTAATACAGATACTGTAGTGGTTGAAGCAGTTGTTTGCGATTCAAAAAATAATAAAATTGGACGTGAGCAATTTAACTTAAGAGGCCCACTCGAAGATGGTGTTGGTCATTTTGAACTTAAGTTTGCAGCAACAGATGCTAAAGCTAAAAATCTTCGCTTTAGAGTCTATGGACATGATGAATTTTTGGCGCATCCTTTCGAGTATGGTCAGATGATGTGGTACTAAATGAAAATGAAAAAACTTTCAGGAGTTTTATGCCATATCACAAGTTTGCCAACAAGTTTTGGTGTAGGTGACTTTGGTCCAATTGCCTATTCATTTATAGATAAACTAGCAGAAGCTAATCAAAGTTATTGGCAAATTCTACCTGTTGCCAATACTGATGATTCCGGTTGTCCATATGCCACCGACTCTGCTTTTGGTTGTGCAGAATTTTATATTTCTCCGGAACTACTCGTAGAAGAATATTTCGTAGATAAAGCACACTTAAAAAAATATTTTTTAGCGAGTGCACGAGTAGATTTTAAAAAAGTTAAAAAAAATAAATTAAAACTTTTGGAGATAGCATATTTAAATTTTTCATCTTCAGAAATTTATGAACAATTTCTTGACGAAGAACAGGCCTGGATTGAAGACTATTGTGTTTTTAGAGCATTAAGTGAATCTCGAGGTTATAATTGGAAAAAATGGGGGACTAAAAAACTCTCAAAACTTGAAACAACGAGAGTAGGGTTTTATAAGTTTTGCCAATATACTTGTTTTTCACAGCTAGCTAATCTTAAAAAATATTCCAATGATAAAAATATTAAACTAGTTGGTGATTTGCCAATTTTTGTTTCATACAACAGCATGGATGTTTGGAAAGATCCAAAGCAGTTTATCTTAAATGATAACCTCGAAATGGAATTAGAAACTGGTGCGGCACCTGATACTTTTAGTCAGACTGGACAAAAATGGGGAACACCAATTTATGATTGGAATTATCATAAGAAAACTAAATACGAATGGTGGAATGAACGTCTGAGTTTTTCTAAAAGATATTTTGATGTAATTCGCATTGATCATTTCAGAGGGTTTTGTGCTACTTGGCTTTCTAAAGTATCTGCAAAAGATGCAAGTAATGGTGAATGGTATAATGGTCCTGCCGCTGATTTTTTTCAACAATTAAATGATTCACCTGAGATCATTGCAGAAGATTTAGGTTATATAACTCCAGATGTGAATGAATTGAGAGATCAATTTAATTTTCCTGGAATGAGAGTTTTTCAATTTATGATCGGAGGAGAAAACAACCCTCACCGACTTTCACAATATGTATATAATTCTGTTGCCTATTCTGGAACACATGACTGCGATACAATCGTTGGATGGTTTCATAGTCTTTCTCATAAAGACAGATCACATGTTGAACATGAAATTAAACTTCACAACCCTAACAATTGGGCCATGCTAGAAGTATTAATGAGGACACCCTCTCGAATAGTTCTCATACAAGTTCAAGATTTATTAGGTCTTGGCTCTGAGGCCAGATTCAATGTTCCAGGTACTGTTCAAAATTTAAACTGGACATGGAAATTAAGTACTTCTGAGTTTGACAGAATTGATTGGCCTAAACTATCTCAGTTAACAAAAGACACAGGTAGAATTCAAGCGAGTGAAGTATGTGGTTAAGCTATGCACTTAGTTTATCTGTCCTTGTTTTAAGTATTCTTGCTTTTTATATTTATGTTATTTCCAAAAAAGATGCTTATCGATTTTTCTATCCTGCCTTAGTTCTCTTTATACTATTTAGTATTGTTCCAATTTCATATAGCGTTTATGTTTCCTTTACAAACTTTAAGACAGGACACTTATTAGAGAGAAAAGATGTTGTCGAAATATTTGCAACTGAGAAAATAATTGAAAAAGACTCAAAAATTTTAAACTATAGTATTCTCAAGTATTCACAAAATTATCTCCTTGTCGTCGATAAATTATCTGCTGTCTTTAAGCCTACTGATAATACAATTACATTGAGTGGAGCTGATCTATTGTCACCTGCAGATGGGGTTAAACTCAGCAGTAGTGAAGTCATGAAGATTATAGACGAAAATCCCAATTTGATTATTAATCATCCAACGCTTGGTAAATATTATTTTTATCGCAGCGATCTACTGGCAAAAACTGGGCCTAGGTATTTAAAAGATGGAGACGGTGGTTTTACAGATGTTGTTACAGGTGAAAAACTAATTGAAGATAAAGTTGAAGGTCAATTTAAACTTGCGGGTGAAGCGATAGGCCCGGGGTACTTTACCTTTGTAGGTCTAAAAAATTATAAAGAATTATTTTTTGACCCGGCCACTAAGTTTGTATTTTTTAAAGCTCTTTCCTGGACAATTACTTGGGCCACATTATCAGTTCTGTTAACATTTTCTTTGGGCTCATTTTTGGCCGTACTGTTAAATGACCTAGAAGGGAAAGCAAAGTTTGCATACAGAATGATTTTTATCATCCCCTACTCAATCCCCTTTTTTATATCGGTTTTAATTTTTAAAGGAATGCTAAATAAAGATTTTGGTGAAATAAATAATTTATTAAGTTTTTTTACAATCAGTCCTGTCCCTTGGCTTGAAAATAAATTATGGGCCCGTGTCAGTGTCTTAATGGTTAATCTGTGGCTAGGTTTTCCTTATATGCTTTTAGTAATTACTGGTATTTTACAATCAATTCCTAAATCAATTTATGAAGCTTCTTCACTTGAAGGTGCAACAAGTTTTCAGAATTTTAGATTTTTAACATTTCCCTTAGTCTTACGTGCGATGATCCCTTTATTGATGGGATCGTTTGCATTTAATTTTAATAATTTTGTAGGGATTTATCTTTTGACTGGTGGTGGACCCGTCATTTCTAATGTTAGTACACCTCTTGGAGAGACAGATATTTTGATATCATATACTTATCGTCTCGCATTTGAAGGATCACAAGGACAAAATTTTGCAACAGCATCAGCAGTCTCTATGATGATTTTTGCTATTGTAGTATCTATTACCCTATTAAATTTTAAAGTTTCAAAGAAGTTGAGTAATTAATGCGCGCATATAATAATAAAAAAACAAGTGTCAAAAAATTTTTAGTTCATCTTTTGTTAATTGCGATAGCATTGGTAGTGCTCTTACCTATTTTTTCTGTGGTTACCGTCTCATTAAGTAAAGGCGGTTCACTTAAGGCCGGATTTATTCCTAGTGATTTAAGTTTGGATAATTGGAAGTATATTTTAGGAATTCCTTATAGTAATGCTTTGGGAGAAACAGTTATTTCTCCTTACCCTGTAATGAGATGGCTTTTTAATAGTTTAAAAGTTTCATTTTTAAGTGCGTTTTTAATGTTGGCCTTTTCTACAACTGCCGCTTATTCACTTTCAAGATTTAAATTTAGGGGTAAAGATTCAAGCATTATGTTTTTAATGGTGATGCAAATGTTTCCCAATATGATGGCAATGATTGCATTTTATTTTATGTTGGATTTTATAGGCCAAGGAGTTCCAGGATTGGGTGTTGATACTCATGGTGGACTAATTCTTATTTATCTTGGCGGTACACCATTTAATATATGGCTCTTAAAAGGATACTTTGACACTTTACCTCGCTCGATTGAAGAATCTGCAAGAATGGATGGATGTACACACTTTCAGGCCTTTTATAAAATCGTCTTACCATTATGTACGCCGATGTTGGCGGTTATTGGGCTACTAACTTTTATAAGTACCTTTTCAGATTTTATTTTACCTTCAATTTTACTTAAGTCTCAAGACCAAATGACTTTTGCAGTTGGTATTCAAATTTTTATTAGTGAATCTTTTGCGAGTAGATGGGGACAATTTGCGGCAGCATCCATTTTGGGAGCGCTACCTATTTCATTGCTCTTTTTCTCAATCCATCGTTATATCGTCGACGGATTATCACATGGCGGAGTTAAAGGTTAAGATTTAGACCTGTATCACTGTCAAAAATATGTGCAAAAAATAACTTAAAATAAAATTCTGCGGATTTTAAATCCTTTGGTAAGTGCATTGCTGGTATTAAGCTATTTATTTCAAGGTCGGCATATTTTAAAACCAAGTTTGCTTCATGTCCTAAAAGTTCTGAGAACAAAACATCTAGTTTTGTGTTCCATCCAGCTTCTTCATTACTATGTATAATAATATCTGTTGGACGAATACCTAGGACGGCCTTTGTAGGCGATAGTTTTTTATTACTATGAAATAAAACTTTGCTTTCAGGTAATCTGAAATTAAAAGCTCGGTTTTTTCCTACAGCATAAACTCCGTCTAGGTTATATTCTAAATTTACTTCCAGTAAATTCATTGCTGGAGTTCCAATAAATTCTCCCACAAACGAATTTCTAGGGTTGTTAAAAACTTCTTGCGGTGAACCGACTTGTTCAATAATACCTTTTCTAATGACGACTAATTTATCAGCGAGAGTCATAGCTTCTAATTGGTCATGAGTTACATATACAGAGGTACCTTTTTGATCAATATGAAATTTTTTAATTTCTGATCTCATCTTGTGGCGTAATTTTGCATCCAGATTTGAAAGTGGTTCATCAAAAAGAAATATTTTCGCATCTTTTACAATTGCTCTTCCCATGGCCACTCGTTGACGTTGTCCACCTGATAAATCAGAAGGCTTTCTCTCGAGGTAAGTAGTCAAATCGAGAATTTCCGCGGCCCTTAATACTTTTTCTTTAATTATTTTTGGATCAATGTTTTTAATTTTCAAACCAAAGGCAAGATTGTCATAAACATTCATATGGGGATAGAGAGCATAATCTTGAAAAACCATAGCAACTTCGCGCTTACTTGGTTCAAAATGAGAGACATCTTTTCCATTGATAAAGAATTCACCAGAAGTGATTTCTTCAAGGCCGGCAATCATTCGAAGCATTGTTGATTTACCACAACCAGAAGGTCCAACGATAACGACGAATTCACCTTCATTGATATTTAAATTAAAATTATCAATGATTGTTAATTTATTATCGTAGGTTTTGCAGATGTTTTTTAATTCAAGCATAAATTTTATCTCTAGAAAAAGGATTCCATTTGTAGGCCGTAAGAGCCACCATTATTTTTATTTGCATAACTTGGTGCACTTTGTGCAACGTTTGCTTGATTTTTTCCATTCCAAAATGAATGAGTATAGAAAGCGCGTAAGACTGGTCTTCCCCAAATGTTTTCATTAATACTTAATTCTGGTGCCAAGGTAAGACGAGTTAATTTTCTGGCCCCTCCATTTTGAACTATACTACTACCAACTTCAGTAACTAAATGAAAATTAGAAGTCACTCTATAAATTGGTCGAATGGCAGCTCCTAGCCATTCTTCAGTCGTTTTTCCTTTAAGTATGACTCGTTCATGATTGAGGGAAGCATGAAGCGCCCATTTTTCGTTTAAATCTATTGTTGTGAAGTTAATTAAACGCAATCTGAATTGGCTTTCTTGTGAGCTTGCAGATGAAATCATGCTAGCGCCATAGAGATTAAAATTATTCATTAACCCTTGGCCAATTAAAATAGCAAGATGATTAAACCCTTTTCCATTTAGATCAAAATCAAACAATGTTCCCAATACAAACCCGTTGGTTTTAACATATTTTTCTCCAGTAAGGGCCGTTGCTTCTGGAGCATGACCAAAGGCTATCCAAATATTTTGTTTTACTGAATTAGTAAGTTGAATATTTTTTAAGCGTGCATCGTAAACAGTGATACCTTGAAGTCCAAGATTAGTTTTTGTATCTGTCACTTTTCGAAGGTAGGCAAAAGATAATTTTCCGCCAGCGAAATTAATATTCCCTACTCCCCCGCCGTTTCCATTCATACTTCCAAAATAATAATAATCATCTATATAAACATCTTGATCACGGTAGAATTTTTTACCAACCCAAAAGCTCCATGGTAAATCATTCATTCCTTGAATTTCAGCAAAGGCTTCAACAAAATTTGTACTTTGAGAAGTTGATTCGGTGGCATCTTGACCTGCATGAGAATTTGCAACTCTAAATTGAGTAAAAACTTTTTTTGTATCAGTATTGATTTGATTAAATTTAAAACCAAGTTCCAGATAGTTTGAACATTCATTACCTAGTCGAAATTCATTACGACCAATGCCGCCCCATCCACCAGAGCCTTGATTATAAAAACACTCTTGATCACCACCAAGTGAATTTGTACCAACACCAGCTCGAGCATAGCCAAACATTTCAACATCTTTAATATCTGTTGAGTACGCATTAAATGAAAATAATAGTACACAAAGAAGTGTTCCCAATAACGATTTCATATTTTTTCTTGCTAAAAGTTTAGTGTGAGATTGCCAGAAAAAATGCGTAATTTCTAGCTGTTTTACATCAGGGAAGAAAGCGAGATGAGAGTTCTAGTAGATTGAGTTCCGTAAGAATGGCCAAAATTCTTTCATTGGCATTTTTACGAGGGGTTGCCTTAAATTCTGCAATAATAAGCTCATTTTTGAGTGAATGTTCCCATCCGAGAAGTTCAGTAACGGTAACATGATAACCCTGAGCTTCTAACTTTAAACATCTCAAAACATTGGTGATCTGACTGCCTAACTCTCGAGTATGGATTGGATGACGCCAGATTTCAGATAGAGCAGTTTTGCCAAAAGATTCATTTTTCTTTTTTCTCAAAACAGAAGCAACTTCTGCCTGGCAGCATGGAACAACGATAATGTATTTTGCTCTTTTGGCCAATGCAAAATCAATTGCATCATCAGTTGCAGTGTCACAAGCATGTAGTGCTGTTACCATGTCAATTTGTTCAGGTAGTGACTTTGAAACTATGGAGTCTTGGACCGTGAGGTGATGAAAACTCATACGATTAAATTTTAATTTTTTAGCTAGCTCTTCAGATTTTTGAACTAATTCATTTCGGACTTCAATACCTAGAATTTGGCCTTCAGATTTAGATTTAAAAAATAAATCATAGATAATAAATCCTAAATAAGATTTTCCAGCACCGTGATCGACGATCGTTTTGCAATTTTCCAAAAGAGGTTGGATGAAGTGATATAAGTGGTAAACTTGCTTTAGCTTTCGCCTAGAATCTTGATTGAGTTTACCGTCTCGGGTAAGAATATGGAGCTCCTTTAAGAGCTCCATAGACTGTTCCGGTTTTATTTCGGGAATATTTTCCATCCCGACATTTTACTTTAATTTTTTAAGAAGTGCTGCACTTAATTTTGTAGGAAGTGGAGCATAATCAAGCGAAGATGCCATTTTTTGACCATCTGTTAGTGCCCAACGAAGAAATGTTCTCACTTCCTTTAGTACTGCTGAATTTTTATCTTCAGGAAGTAGTATCCATGTGAATGAAGAAATTGGGTATGCACCCTTTGAATCTGCATTTACGATTGAAATTCTAAAATCACCTGAAAAATCTTTAACTGACGCAGCAGCAAGAGTTGTAGAAGTAACTGAAGGAATAATAAATTCGCCTTTTTTATTTTTCAGGCCAGCTACAGAAATTTTGTTTGAAAGAGCATAAGTTAATTCAAGATAACCAATTGCGCCATCGGTTTGAGAGATAATTGCCGCAACCCCTTCGTTACCTTTTGCGCCTACTCCAGCTGGCCAGTTAATATTTTTTCCAGCACCGACTTTGTCCTTCCATTCTTTTGAAACATCGGCCAAGTAAGAAGTATAAACCGCAGTAGTACCAGATCCATCAGATCTTCTGACAACTAAAATATCAGCAGCAGGAAGTTTTAATGAAGGATTAAGTTTAGTAATAGCAACATCATTCCATTTAGTAATTTTACCTAAAAAGATATTTACTAAAGTATCTCCATCAAGTTTTAATCCACTCTCAATACCTTTAACGTTATAAGCAACAGTTACTGCACCTAATACAGTTGGGATATGGTGAATTGGCAATTTTGACATTTTTAATTCTTCGTCAGACATTGGAGCGTCTGTCGCGCCAAAATCTACAGTTTGTGCCAGAACTTGCTTAATTCCTCCGCCACTTCCGATTGATTGGTAGTTAAATTCGACATTTTTGTTAGTTTTCTGATATTCCGAGAACCACTTTGAATAAATAGGATAAGGAAATGTAGCACCTGCTCCATTGATCTTTTGAGCAGCAAAAAGATTAAGAGACAAAGACAAAGCAAAAAGTACAAGAATTTTGTTAAACATAAGAAACCCTCTCTCGTTAGTGTAAGCATTGGTCGATAGTAAGAAAATAATCCTTAAAAGTATCGTTAGTTTTTTGTTAAGAAATCAGTATAATTAGAGAAATGGATATAATAGAACAAAACTTTAGGTCAGAGACTCGTACGATACAATTTTTACTTAAATCATTTTTCTTTTTTATTCACTTGGCGATAATGACAGAAATTGTAGCAAATTTTAAAATTTCATTTGTTATTAGACTACTTTTCTTTTTTTATTTTGCAGGCCCCTACTATAAAACAATTAAAAATAGATATTATACCTATTGGACATTTTCAGGAATGCTTTTTGTCTATTTATTGTTAAAAATTAATGAACAATTTTTTTTACTGCATCAAAATCATATTGGGTTTCTCTATTTAATGGCGATCATGATTCTGATTGCAAAAATGTATATTCTTTCATCACCAATTTATTATCCCAGAGTTAGTTGGTGGGAATATGATTTTCGTTATAGAGATGATTTGAAAATTACAGTAAAAAAGAATGAAGATCAAATAGAAGCACGGCTAACTGATTTACGCAGACTCGCAGGCTGTGTTGCTTTATTTGAAGAATTAAAACTTGGCGAAGAAATTCTTATTAACGCCCAAGTAAAAGATGAATCGGTAACTCTTCGTGGTCAAGTAATGAGTAAGCGTCGAGAGCTCTTAGGAAGACCTCTTATTTACGGAATTCAGTTTAAATTTGATAGTAGAACAAATAAAAAACGATATGGAATGTTAGAGAAAATGTGGAGTCATGAAAAACATTCCAAAAGAAGAAGTAAATTTGCGAACGCAGTCTAAATTTCAAGATCATCTTTGGTTAATGAGTGAAGCTCTGGTGGAAGCAGATCGTGCTTATCGAGACAATGAAGTTCCTATAGGGGCAGTTGTAGTAGATGAGCATGGAGTGATACTTTCTAGGGCCCACAATATTAAAGAAAAAAATTTCAATCCTTGTGGCCATGCTGAAATTATTGCAATTACTGAAGCCGCTAAAAAAATTTCAAATTGGCGGTTAATTAATTGTCGTGTGTATGTCACTTTGGAGCCATGTCCAATGTGTTTATCTGCAATGGTACAGGCAAGAATTGGTTCTCTTTATTTTGGGGCCTATGATCCTAAAGGTGGAGCTCTAAGTTTAAATTATAATTTTTATAATGATAAAAAGTTAAATCATAGCTTTGCGGTAGTTGGAGGATTAAAGCATTTTGAATGTTCACAATTGCTTTCTAATTTTTTTAGGGAAAAACGCGGGCATTATAATAAGAACGTGATACTGTAGTAGCTAGATTTTTTACGGAGAGTTGGCCGAGTGGTCGAAGGTACTCCCTTGGAAAGGGAGCGAATGCCAAAAGCGTTCCGAGAGTTCGAATCTCTTGCTCTCCGCCATTTTATCTTTTCAATATTTAAGTGCCCTGACTATCAAAGTGGGCATTTTTACCACATCTTTTGAATACCTAAAAAAAATCATAAAATACTACTAACTTATTAATTTTTAAGCTTAATTGAGTCAATATTTGTCAAAGTTTTTGGCCATAACGTTTTATATGTAAAATGCGGGGATGGGGATGAATTATTTATTAGATCATATAGAAAAAATTATTTTTGCAGTCATGGCATTATCTGTCTGGCTATTTGCTTTATATCGTTCAAAGAAAAAAGAAATAAAGGCCATCAAGTATTTAAAAAAATCACAAGACGCCAATATGATGGAACCACTAACTCTTCATCCTGAAATTAATTTAGAATTTTGTGTTGGATGTGGAGGTTGTACAAATGCATGTCCAGAAGGTCAAATTCTTCAACTTATAAATAATAAAGCAATGTTGGTAAATCCTACGAAGTGTGTGGGGCACGGAGAATGTGAAGTTGCTTGTCCTATGGGGGCCATCAATTTAGTCTTTGGGACAAAAACACGTGGCATGGATATCCCACGAGTAACTTCTAATTATGAAACCAATGTAGAAGGCCTGTATGTCGCGGGTGAATTAGGAGGCATGGGACTTATTCGAAATGCGGTAAAACAAGGAATGCTCGCGGCCACACATGCACTTTCTAAGTTAAAAGAAGGACAAGTTGCTGATTATGATATTTTAGTAATAGGAGCTGGCCCTGCGGGCCTTGCCGCAAGTTTAGAGGCCATTAAACAAAAGAAAAAATATCTTTGTATAGAACAGAATTCATTTGGTGGAACTGTTTATAATTTTCCAAGACAAAAAATTGTTATGTCTCAGCCAGCAGAATTGCCAATAACAGGTACTATGAAATTTCCTTCAAATAAAGTATCAAAAGAAGAACTGTTATCGTACTGGAATCAAATCCGTGAACGAAGTGGTTTAAAAATATCTGAAAATTGTCGTTTTGAAAGTTTACAAAAACTTGATAATGGAAATTTTGAAGTAAAAACAAGTAATGGAGTAGTGACAGCAAAAAAAGTAATTCTTGCACTTGGAGTTAGAGGTTCTCCTCGTAAATTGGGATTGCCCAATGAGGATTTACCTAAAGTTACTTATAATTTATCTGATCCAGAAGAGTATACACAGCAGAGTGTAGTCGTTGTTGGCGGAGGTAATGCTGGAGTTGAAGCAGCTCAAGCACTAGCTTCCGGAAAATTACTAAATACTGTTCACCTGCTTGTACGTGGAGCAAGTTTTGATCGTTGTAATGAAGATAATCAAATCAGAATTTTTGATTTAGAAAAACAGGGACGAGTTCAAATTTGGTATAATTCCAGTATTAAAGAAATAAATGAAAAAACAGTTTCAATTAAAAAAAATGAAGAAGTGGTTGAAATAAAAAATGATTTTCTATTTGTCTTTGCTGGTGCAGAAGTTCCGTTTAAATTTTTAATGAGTCTTGGTGTGAATATAGATAAAAAATTTGGCGAAGGCCGGGGAAAAACAACTTGATGAAAACATTTATTTTCGTATGTTTGTTTATATTTCAAGGCTGTGTTGTCTCTAAGCCAAAAGTGGAAAATATGTCATTTTCTGCTGCTAGTTTTTCTCATACGAAATTTTTAAATAGTTGTATTGCTTGTCATGAAGTTAAAAGACCTGCACCTGTTGGCTTAGTTGCTCATGGTGCTGGCGGAGACTGTGTCAGTTGCCATACACCAGGTACCTGGAAATTTAATCATGTGCAAAATCCTGCAAGTTGTGTGAGTTGCCATGAAACTCAGCGTCCATCAACAACTAAACATTTAAATAGTTCTAATGCGATTATAACTTCTAATACACATTACAATTCTGAAGATTGTGTAAAATGTCACTTGGCCAATAGTGGGTTAGTGGTTCCATCTGCATGGTCTTTTAGACATACTCCAAAGCAAGCGAGTTGTGTTGCTTGCCATGAAATAAAACGTCCAGCTGCTCCTCATATTGCAACAGGAGACTGTGCTAGTTGCCACACAATTTCAAATTGGGTTACAACTTCGGCTTTTGATCACAACCCGAAACCAACTAGCTGTGTAAGTTGTCATGAAGTTAAACGTCCTACTGTTTCATTACATATGAATACTAGTGGAGCTATTGTAACGACCGCTGCACATTATACAGCACAGGATTGTGTAAAATGCCATATGCCAGGAGTGTGGACATTTGCTCATACACCAGCACAAACAAGTTGTGTAGCTTGCCATGAAGTGAAAAGGCCAGCGGCACCACATACAACAACAGGTGACTGTTTCGGATGTCATACAATTGCGAACTGGAGTCCAACGGCATTTGATCACAATCCAGCACCAACAAGTTGTTTAAGTTGTCATACAAAAGATCGACCAACCGTGAACACAGGACATAATACTAAATCTAAAGGGCATTATAGTTCATTACAGGAATGCAAATCATGTCATCTTACAACTCAGAACTCGCCTACAACAACTTGGAAATCTGGTTCATCAAAAACGTGTATTCTTTGTCACTTAACAAAAGGGATAAATGAACATGGAAGCTCAGCGAATACTGGTGGTTCACATTCAAACTGTGCGAGCTGCCATAGTCCTACAAAATCTAGCTGGTAGTGCCAATAAGCATTGGCACTTTTGCTGAAATTATTAATTAAGGTAAGTATATAACTAGGAACTTAACTATAAAGATTTATGACATATTTAACGATAACTAAGAAAAGTTGATCCCAAGAAAACTGGATGGCCGTTAAAATATGGAAGTGATGAAAAAATTATTTTTATTAATCTTAATTGTTTTTCAAGGTTGCATAGTCACTAAGCCAAAGGTGGAAAATGCAGCTTATATGACTGCAGCTTTTTCACATGCTAATTTTTTAAGTACGTGTGTTGTTTGTCATGAATCTAAGAGACCTACAACGGCCATACATGCAGGTACAACTGACTGTGCAAGTTGCCATCGTCCTCCAAGTTGGACCTATAGCCATAATCCAATGCCTGCAAGCTGCGTGAGTTGTCACGAAGTAAAAAGACCAGCGAGTACTACACATTTAAATGCAGCAGGAACACCAGTAACTTCAAGTCCACATTATACACCAACAGATTGTGTAAAATGCCATACACCAACAACTGGAACGTTTCCTACGGCCTGGGCCTATAAACATAGTCCTCAACCAACAAGTTGTAATTCATGTCACTCAACGAGAAAACCAGTTACTACACCTTCTGGAGCAACTCATGATGCAACTTCAACAGACTGTGTGGCCTGCCATACAATTGGAACTTGGAAAGCTTTTGGGCACACTCCAAAACCAACAAGTTGTAATTCCTGTCACTCGGGAGTTAGACCGGCGACAAATAAAAGTCATAATAAAGATTTAAAAAATCACTATAAATCAAAAGACTGTGTTTATTGTCATGCAACTCCAGTCGCACCATACGGAAATAATTGGCAAACTGGATCTTCAATGAATTGTAAAATCTGTCACTAGACTCCGAACATGAGTGCGGCGACTACGTGAAAAATTGCAGTGAAATACATAAAGAAACCAAATGGCATATGAAATGTATGCCAATAGCCCATTAATTTATGAAAACTATCTACGGTATTTGCTTTACGAGTGGAGAGTGCATATTTTTTTAAGAGATTCTTTCCCTCATGTCCTAATGCCACTGGTGATGGAATATGTTTGATAATTAAATTTATATCACCAATACTACTTCTAAAAAATGCGATCATAGGGTTAGAAGAATAATTTCCAGCTCCTGCTAAAACTAAAGTATCTCTTCTTGATGTAAAATATTCTGGTTCTGAAACATTTTTTACTGCAGCAAGTTTTAAAAGTTGAGTATTAAGATCTTCTGCTTCTCGTAAGAAATCGGCTTTGAGTTTCGAAATTTGAACATTAAAATATCTTCCTATGATTCCACTCGAAAGCGAAATAACCATACTCCAAAAACTAATAGCAACTAAACCTCTGACTTTAAAATTACTATGAAATAAAATAAAAGTAGGACCTACGAGACCACAGAAAATATGAAAGTTAAGCCAATTAGCAAGAGAGCCTTTCTTGCTAAATGCTTTTATACGTTTTCTCATGACGTATAAATTAGTCAATAACATAATACAAAATCCGGCCCATCCTAATTTTATACTAAGTGGGCGGCCAGCCAAGGGGGACGGCCAATTAGGGTGACCTGTATTATGATTTAAAAAATAATAAAGAACAGATAAGCTAATAAATAAAACAAAGAGAAAAGAAAAATAAAATTTATTACTCATTTAAAATCCTATTTAAAACTAAATTGATGTTTATGGCATGTCGTACAATCATTAAAAGAAGCAATCGGTGTGTGAGCACGGGAAGTTGCGGCCACAGCATCTTTTAAGTGACAACTTACACATGCCGATGAAAGTCCTTGATAGATTCCAGTTGAAGCATGACATTCTTGACATTGAAGAGTTCGATGGGCCCCTCGAAGCGGAAAAGTGGTAAGTGAATGTTTAAATTTAGTATTTTCCCAAAATTGTTGACGGTGGCATTCAGCACATTTTGGTAAAGTTCCAGAATGAATATCATCTTTTTTATGACAGACACTACACTCTTGACTAAGACCACTTAGTTTTCGATTTTGGATATGGCATTCACTACACTGAAGTGTGAAGTGTACACCACTTAAGCTAAAGTTTTTATGAAAATCTTTTGTAGTTTTCCAACCTTGTTCATTATGACAGCTAGAACAACTAGGACCCATTTTTCCTAAGTGATAATCTTTGTGGCAACTTGTGCAGCTTTGCATTCCAAGACCCTTGAAGCGTATCACTGGAACTTGTTTTTTAAATTCAACAACTATTTGATTAGGTATTGGTGTGTGGCATTTTATACATTTTACAGTTTGGTGTTTTCCTTTTAATGGAAATTGTGACTGTGTTTGATGGTCAAATTTAATTCGAAACCAACTATCGCTATTATGACAGCTTAAACAATTACTTCCGAGTTGTCCCTTGTGGACATCTTGATGGCATGTTGTACATTGTTGTTTGCCCATTCCTTTAAAACGCATAACTGGAATTTTTTTATTAAATTCTACAACTACTACATTGGGAATTACTTCGTGACATTTAATACAAGCAATTTTTTCATGTTTACCGGTCAAGGGAAAACTTGATTGGGTTTGATGATCAAATTTAGTCGGCTTCCATTTTTCTTCAGTATGGCAAGTTAGACATTTGCTACCAAGTTGTCCTTTATGAACATCTTGATGACAAGTTAAACATATATCTTTAGAAAGATTTGGAAATAAAAACTGAGACATTGGTGTGATTGGTTTAAACGGAAATACCTGAGTTGTTGCTTGGTGACATTTAATACATGCCTGATTTTTGTGAGCACCGTTTAAGGCATATCCTGTAACAAGAGTATGATCAAAAACTAAGCGTTTTTTAAATGAATCTGTTTGATGACATTCACTACAGCTTTTAGTATTTTGTTTTTCTGTAAATTGAGTTTTATGTACGTTATCGTGGCATTCAATACAGAATCCTTTATCTTTAGATTCCCATTTGAAAATTTGTTTTTTATCTTTAATGTGGCACTGGGTACATGTCGTAGTTACATGTTTTCCCGTTAAAGGAAATCTTGTTTTTGTGTGATTAAAATCTTTATTTGCTTTAACAACTTTCCAACCTTCTGTTGTGTGACAAGCAGTACAACGTTGAGCAAGTAATTTTTTATCAAAAACTTTTAAATGTGGATTTGAGTGGCAACTCTCACACGTTTTTTCCATTAACTTTGGCCATTGATAAATACCAGGAAGTTTTTTATCAATTGGTTTTTTAGTGACTTCAAGGTGGCATTGAGCACATTTTAGAGTTTTATGAGCACCATCAATACTATACCGAGTGTGGGCATTATGAGAGAAGTCGTGGATATTTTTCCAGCTGGATTCATCATGACAACTTAAACACTGATTAAGATTTTTATTTATAATGGGCTTAGCAAATCCATAACGATGGGTATCGGTATGACATGTTAAACAGTCTGCCTTTAATCCTGTCCAAACTACTTTTGATTTTTCTAAATTAGGAGTTTTTTGCTTATGACAATCTAGACATTGTTTTTCTAAATGTTTTCCTCTTAGTGGGTAAGTAGTAACTTCATGTTTAAACTGTACGATTTTCCAAGTTGTTTGTGTATGGCAAGTAGTGCAATCTCCACCGCGGAATTTAGGACTTAAATTTTCTTTATGGAAATTATCGTGACAGCTTAAGCACTTAGATTTTTCTAAACTCGGCCACTTGTAAATACTGACAGTGGGTTTTAATTTATCAGGATTATGACAGAGTTTACAACTTATCTCGGCGTGTTTTCCTACTAAATCATATTTGGTGTCATCTTTATGATTGAACTTAATATCTTTTTTCCAACTCTCAACTCCATGGCATGAATTACAATCTTTTTTTGCCCAGTCATTTTTATAAAAATGTATGTCATTTTTTTGATGGCAAGTTCGGCAAGTCGCCGCAGCACCAAGATACTTAGTGTCGTGTGGTCTTACTCTTTTTATTCCTCTTTCAACTTTATGACATTCTATACACTTTATATTTCCGTGTTTACCCGTAAGAGAAAATGCAGTTTTAGTGTGATCGAATTTCTTTTCATCAAACTTGGTTGAATCAAAGGTTCTTTCTTTATGATCAGAGTGACATTTAATACAAGCTTCTTTTAAAGTTCCATGAAAACCTGATTTTTTTTCTACAAATGCTTTTATTTCTTTATGACAGGCAAGACATTTTGAATCTGGTACACCTTGACCTGACTCATGACACTTAAGACATTGGCTTCCTTCAAGATTTTGATGGCCCAAAATAAGTGGTCCTGGAGCAAATAATCTATTCATTATTCCTTCACTTTCAGCATAAGAGGAAATTGAAAGAATAAATAAACTTATAAAAATAGCGAATAATTTTATCATAATGTTCCTCTTCTTGGTGCACCGTCTCTAAGAGGAGTTATTTCTTTAGTTCCAAAGCGATAAGTTAATTTAAAAAAAAGTGCAAACTTACTCATGATTTCGTCACGAGCATATTCCATTGAGCCACTATAGAAGAGGTCTCTACTTTGAATATAGCTTGCATTAAAAGAGAGGATTATTGGAGTAAGTGATTCAGTAAGATGCTTTTCTTTTGAGACTTCGAGATCTGTTGTCAGTTCAACTTGTTTAACATAGTAACCAAATCCAGCACCCAAAAAAATATCATTACTGGTAAAGTTTTTTCGAACTCCAGCAAATGCATTACCATCATAATTATCATCGCCCAAATCATTTAAAAATAGTTTTAGTTTTGCTTCTGTTTTTGTTAGGCCATCAGTGGCCCTTTTTCCATAAATCAAACTTGGAGAATAATTACTGGCCTTTAAATATGGGAAATCCCATTGTGCACTGATTTGTTCATAGGAACTGGCCGGAAGTGTCTCTCTAATTCCTTGCCGACGTCTATATTGAATTGAATCTACATCTAAAAGTTGCAAATGAAGAACTTGATTATTGCTGACATCTTGATCCCAATTAATATTAAAATTTTGTAAACGCATTTTGGGGATAAAATCAAGATACATACTAGAAAGCAATCTTGAATGTGCATTCCATTGGTAATAAACAGTTTGATAGAAATATCTTCGGTCTTCTTGTCCATCATATCTTTGGGAAACAAATGCATGATTTAAAAAAAAGTTATTTGATTCTACTGACAAATTAGAATCTTTAGGTTCGAAGGCCGAATAGAAACCTATCATTGTGGCCTTACTATTTGTTGTAACCATTTGAGTATCTTCTGACATGGGATTCATACCACTCATAGCTCCAATGCGAAAATTGGATCCAATTTTTAACTGCACACCTCCACCATCCGTAAAAGTCCCACCAGTTTCAAGTGATGAAAATCTTCCAGCAATAAACTGTAGAGAGCGTTGAGAATGAAAATTAGTGACATACATTGAACGTAGTTGAAAATGATTTTTAGGATCAAGTTGTAATTGAGTTTTATTAAGTTGATCAAATTGATCATATTTGTCACGTATATCAGTTACAACTTCTAATTGCTCTGAAGTTATATCGTAAAGTCGAAAATATAATCGGCCAGACATATTTAAATAATCATTTTTATCCGAAGCAGTATCTGTAGCAGAATAACGCTCATTAGAAATAAATGAACCTATGCTGGCGCGTCCAAAATATTCAGATGTATACGCATTAGTAGATAATAATAAAAAAATAAAAAGAAATTTAAACAATTGAAATCCCATCCATGAAATATCTACCTACTATAATAATTGAAAACTGATTTTTCACAATTGTTATTTATTCTGATTCTTGACACATACTGGAGTAGTCAACTATGATGCCCTCGGTAGTTAGGGGACAGCAAAGGTATATGCGGTCAACCCCGCCAGGTCCGGAAGGAAGCAACGGCAGCTGTCATTGCTTTGTGCTGTTTTCCTAGCTACTGCTATCTAAATCAATTTACTAACTCTTAAAAATTCATTACCGTATTCAGATGTCATATATTGTATTGGCCAGAAAATGGCGTCCAAAAAAATTTCAAGAAGTCATTGGGCAAAGTCATGTTACTCGCTCATTACAAAATGCTATTTTAAAAGAAAAAATAGGTCATGCTTACTTAATGGTTGGCACCAGAGGTGTGGGAAAAACCTCTATCGCTCGAATTTTTGCCAAGGCCATCCGCTGTGAAAAACTCACTGCAGATGGAAATGCTTGTAATGAGTGTGCTGCTTGCGCAGATTTTGATATCGAAACTTCGATGAACGTCATTGAAATCGATGGAGCATCAAATAATAGTGTCGATAATATCAGAGACCTAGTTGCCAATGTTCATTACTTACCTACTACTGGAAAATATAAAGTTTATATTATTGATGAAGTACATATGCTTTCTACACAGGCATTTAATGCACTTTTAAAAACATTAGAAGAACCTCCGGCCCATGTAATTTTTATTTTTGCCACTACGGAAGGTCAAAAATTATTAGGTACAGTTTTATCTCGATGCCAACGATTTGATTTTCGAAATGTTTCAGTCGCAGATTTAGTACGACATATTAAAGAGGTCGCACACGTTGAAGGAATTTCATTTGAGCGTGAGGATTTAATCAAGCAATTAGCAATTCTAGGTAATGGATCGGTTCGCGACACTCTGTCACTCCTAGATCAGGTTCTCACCTTTTCTGAACATAATTTTATAAAAGAAGATACCTTTACTCAGTCACTGGGTGTTGCTGGAATTTCTACACTTGAAAAAATGGCCACTGCAATTTTTGAAGGTGATATAAAAAATGTTACAAAAATTTATCACCAGTTAATTTTTGAAAATATTAGTTTGAAAAATATTTCCACCGGTCTTTTAAATCAATTATTTTTAGAAATTACAGAGACAAGACAATTGGGCGAAGCAGAATTAATTTGGATCTATGAATCCTTTGCTCGTGAGATGACTTGGGTATTTCAAGGATTAGTTCCAGAAAAATCCATTGAAGTGCTTCTCTATAAAATTACTCTACGTCGTAGTTTTTTTAATGGCCCTCAACTTGAAGTTAAAAGGCGTGAACTAGAAGAGAGAGCAACTGCCCCTATAGAATCACCTGTGGCCATCATTACCCAGGAAAATGAAACAAGTTGGGATGGATTTTTAGCATTTTTAGCAGCTAAGTCCCCTGCTTCTGCCTCTAATTTGGAACAAGGGAATCTCACCACTCCCCTACGACTTTCTCATGATGAATTATTTATCGAGCTTGGTTTTGGATTTTCATCATTGGTGTTTTTAGATTACCTAAAAGATCCTGAAGTCTTTCAAAAATTGCTTCAAAATCTTTCTGATTATTTTGAAATGGAAAAATCAAAAATATTCTTAGAACTAAAAGAAGTTGCATCTGGAGAAAAATTTGTTTCGCGTGCAGATATCAAAGAAAAAACGGCTGAATCGGATCAACAAGAATTAATTGAAACTTTAAAAAATAATCCAATGTTACGAGAAGCTGAAAAAATATTTAATGCAAAAGTTGATAAAATAATAATTGAAACCAAAAAATAAAGGAGTACTCCATGAAAGGATTACAAGGCTTAATGAAACAAGCTCAGCAAATGCAACAAAAAATGGCAACGCTACAAAAAGAACTAGAGCACCGTGAATTAGAAACGTCTTCAGGTGGCGGAATGATAAAAATAAAAATAACAGGGAAACAACAAATTCTTTCTCTCAGTATTAATAAAGAATGTGTAGATCCAAATGATGTTGCAGGCCTTGAAGAATTAGTTAAGACAGCAGTCAATCAAGCGGTGAAAGAATCACAAGAAATGGTTTCTGGAGCTATGTCAAAAGTTACAGGTGGGATGAATATTCCAGGACTATTTTAATTAATGGAATTACCTGAAAAACTTTTAAAAGCAGTTAAGCAATTCTCACGTTTGCCGGGTGTTGGTGAAAAAACAGCACTTCGGCAATCGCTCATTCTTACTAAATGGAATAAAGAAGATCTTGTCACATTTGCCGAAGCGGTTAAAGGATTAGCAGATTTAAACCACTGTGAATTTTGCGGAATGTTTTGTGATGAAAAAATTTGTAAAATATGTAGTGATGCTCATCGCTCTAATTCGAAAGTTTTATGTGTTGTAGAATCGGTGACAGATTGTTTAGCGATTGAGCGAAGTGGAAATTTTCGTGGAAAATTTCATATCTTATTTGGAGTTTTAAACCCCCTAATGGGAGTTGGGCCTGATGAAATTCACTTAGAAAAATTATTTGCTCGTGTAAAAGATGAAAGTATTGAGGATATAATTCTGGCCGTTAATCCATCGGTTGAAGGAGATGCAACTTGTGCCTATATCAAGCATTCTCTCCCCGATTCAATTAATATTGATCGAATTGGTTTTGGAATTCCAATGGGTGGAAGTTTAGAATTTGTAGATTCACTAACAATTACAAAGGCCCTAGAAAATAAGCGCCATTTATAAACAGAGGAAAGAATGTCAAAACGACAAAATCTTATACCAAAATATATTGAACAATTTTTTAAATCTTGTGAAATAGATGAAAAGTTAAATCGATATTCTTTTTTTCTCATTAGAAATGACGGCGTAATCCTCTACCACAATGAAAATATTAAGAATTCACTATCTAAATCTTCAATTGGGGCCTTACTTGGTGGAGTCTGGCAGGCCGCTAAAGCTCTTTCGTCTTTTATTCCTCGTGATTCTACTGACCCTTCACTAGATGAAGGATATCGGCTAAGTTTTGATACAACTTCACAAGGCGTTTATATCGTACCCGCAAAAGTTTTTAGTGAAGAATTTTACTTAGGATTAATATATTTTGATGAAGTTAATCCCGGACAAATTAAAAATAAAATTAGAGGAATAGCTCTAGGTTTTTCTGAGTATATGGAACATGAATTAAAAAATTACCCAGTAGCTGAAACTGCAACGAAAAATAAAAAAAATACTGATTATTTATTTAACGATATTTCTGATGTTGAAATGGATCAAGTTTTTGCAACACTTAGAATATAAGGAAAGAAAATGTCTTTCGTAAACTATGTTACTAAAGAAGTTAATTGTAAAATTGTCTACTACGGCCCAGGCCTTGGTGGAAAAACTACTAATATTCAATACGTTTATCAGAAAACAAGTGGAGGTAATAAAGGTAATATGATTACCTTGAATTCTGAAAATGAACGCACACTTTTTTTTGATTTCCTTCCGCTAGATTTAGGTGAGATTCGTGGTTTTAAAACGCGTTTTCATTTATACACAGTTCCTGGACAAGTTTTTTATGAAGCCTCAAGAAAGCTTATATTACGAGGAGTAGATGGAATTGTCTTTGTTGCTGATTCCCAAGTTGAACGAATGGAAGCGAATCTTGAATCTTTAAAGTCATTAGAAAAAAACTTAAGAGAGCAGGGATACGAAATGGATAAAATCCCTTTAGTTTTTCAGTGGAATAAAAGAGACTTATCTAATACAACTTCAGTTCAAGATTTGCATGATGCTCTTAATAAAATAAATGCACAAGAATTTGAAGGTGTGGCGGTTAAGGGAAATGGTGTTTTTGAAACTCTGAAAGTAATTTCTAAATTAGTTCTCATGAATTTAAAAGGTGGACTAGATTAACTAGTCGCGCTTGACCCTTAAACAAGTCTATCCTAACATATTCTTATGGTAATAATTTTACAGTTAATATTGTAGTGAAAAAAATATTTGCAACTCCGGAATATAAAAGAATTTTAAATACCACGATGGAAGGGTACTGGCTAACTGACGCTGACGGAAAATTACTTGATGTAAATCAAGCTTATATCAATATGAGTGGTTATTCTCGAAAAGAACTCTTGGCGATATCCATTGCTGATCTTGAGGCCAAAGAGAATTTTGAAGAAGTAAAACGACATATCGATAAAGCAATGACACTGGGGCATGATCGTTTCGCCACAATTCATAAATCCAAAGATGGAAGAGAATATCCAGTAGAGATTAGCACAACTTTGTGGTCAGAAAAAAAGCAATTCATTGTCTTTGTAAGAGATATTTCTCACTATGATGAAACCTTGCAAACATTAGAACTTGCCATGCAAACCACCAAGTTAGCGGTGATTAGTTACGATGTTATAAGTGGGAAAATCTGGAGAAGCGATAATCACGATGAAATTTATGGATACAAGGAAAATTTAGCAGAGTGGGATTTACCCATAATGCTTTCCCATATTGATCTAAATGACAAATTAAGAGTCCAAAAATATATCACTGATTGTACTAATAACTTAGAAGTAAATCTTAGGTTTAAAATTAAGCGCACTGATAATGCTTTAATCAGAATTGTAGAGTTAAAAGGAAAACGATATTTTAATAAGAATGGAGAAACCCAGAAAGTAATTTGTACTCTTCAAGATATTACTGAGCAAATTCAATTTCAGCAATCGGCCTTGCAGACTTCAAAAATGGGCGCTCTAGGGGATATGGCCGGAAATATTGCACATGAAATAAATAATCCATTAACGGTAATTTTTACGAGAATTAAAAAATTATTAGTTGATGCAAAATCAAATTCCCTCGACTTAAAAAAAATCACAGGTGATTTTGAAAAAATATATATAATGACTTTGAGAATTGAAAAAATAGTAAGAGTTTTAAAATATTTTTCACAAGATGGTGATAGTGAATCAAAGACTCCAATACAAATTGAACAGGTGATTCAAGACTGTCTAGATTTGTGTAAAGAAAGGATACAGAATAATAAAATCAAATTACGTTTACAATACAGTGCCAATCCCTATGTGTTAGGCAATGCTATTGAATTTTCCCATGTTATCATGAATTTGATAAATAATTCATTTGATGCTGTACAAGCGGTTGATGATAAATGGATTGATATTGATGTATCTTTGCAAAACTCAATTGTGCATATTCGAGTTTCTGACTCAGGCGAAAAAATTCCTGAAGAAATACAAACTCGCATAATGGAGCCATTTTTTACTACAAAAGAAATAGGAAAGGGAACAGGGGTAGGTCTTAGTACGGCGAAGGGGATAATTGAACAACATCAAGGCAAATTATATTTAGACACAGCTGCTATAAATACTTGTTTTGTCATAGAACTACCAGAAAACCAATAAATAAAATTAAACCAATATCTGCCAATGTCACTCAAGTATATTCTCATAAATCCGATAAAGTTTGGTGATAAAAAATCTAATTCTGATTTTATTTTCGTTTACTATTGTGTGGAATTTTGAAAGTTCTAAGGCCGATGAATTATCCAATCTCATGTTCGAAAATAGTTGTCATGAATTTAAAGAACTCATGGTTGCTGGAAATAAACTAATCTTTTTGCGTTCAAATGATCCATTGACTGGTGCAACTTGGAAGGCCGTGCTTTGTTTAAATTGTTCTGCCGAAAAAGAAAGTACACTTCTTAAAGTCACAAATATTAAAAATGGATCTACAGACTGGCATTTTAAAAATGATAATTTTCAAGAATTGAGTGAAGTAATATCTAGTGAAGATGATGTTTCAAAAGAAGCATTGGGAATGCATAGTATATTAACCCTAGTTAGAAGAAAATGCAGAAGCTATCTTGATCCAGTTAATGAGGGGTCACATCTACAATTAACTGGTAATGAATCATGTGTCAGACATGAGTACTTAAGACTTTATTTAAAAAGAAAATTTAACTTGAATGAAAATAAATACACAGAAATTGAGTCAAAAAAAGATTTATTGCCGGAAGAGTTTCTGCTCAGTTGTCACCAGATTATGAAACAATCAGTGGAAGAAAATTCAGTGATCAAAGTATTAACTATTGCGTATATAAAAATAAGAGTATTTTTTGGAATAGGCCTTGGAGAGTATGATCCGGTGGTAAGCAAGGATTCTAAAACCTCACACAGAGATATTGCGACAGAAGAAACTAAGCAAAAATTAAAGTAATTTTTTATATCGTAAATAGATGAGGTGTGCTTTTAATAGTGCCTCTTGATCATAAAAACTTGAACGACTTCCTACTAAGTGGTGGCCTTCAATTACCCCCAGATTTAGCGCTTTAAAATAATTGGGAAATTGAGCATTTTCAATATCAACAACACCGTCGTTGGGATTAGCACTTTGAAATAGTCCTTTGGCAAGCATCATCCATATATGACTTTTATGCCATTTAGATTCAAAGGCAACAGCGGTATAAAATGGACGAGTAGGTAATGCTTTATGATTTTTCTTAAACCAGTTTTCTCTATAATTTTTGCATAAAGATTTTTGTAGTTCTTTGGCCAGGAAATCAATTTTCTTTCCAAGGATTTTGGATGTAACTTGCTCAGGAATTTTTCCAGCAGCATTAATCATTTTTAGTAATCGGTGGTTAACATGTGTACTTCCAAGTACAGGAGTGGCCACGAATGAAAACCCCATAATATTTGGCGAAAGGTTTTCACCTTCAGTTTTTAAAAAATGAAGTGTATCTAGACCACCTTTAGAAAAACAAAAAAACCATAGTTTTTCATCGGGGTTATTCTCAATAAAAAAGTCTAATTGTTTTTTTAATGCTTCAGCATTTTCTCTAGAACCTTTGGTTCCTTCAACTGCAGGATTAAAGTGTTTAATGTGATATTGATCTAATAATTTTACGGCCCCTCTTTTAAAAGCAGGAGTTGAAAAATATTCATTAAGCACACCAGACACAAGAACAATTGTTATATTAACAGCAGGGACTGTTAAAATACTGCGATTATTTTGGTGCAGGTGAGAGTGGGTGAGTTCACGATAAATAATATCAAAAACATCACTATCTTTAGCTTCGATTGTTCTTCCATTAGCAACACCAGATAAGATTTCCTGGGCCCGGGAGTTATGTCGATTGTCGTTTTCTAGAAATCGTAAATCAAATGAAGATTTTAAAAGCTTAAGAGCTGATCGGCTTAACCAAATGCTGGAGTTAGTGAGTGATAAAATAGATCTTAAGCGTTCTTTTTTCTGAGTAGGAGATTTAATTTTTTTTAAATGATCAAAAAATTCTTTTTGAGCAGTTCGTTTTGCATAAATAAAAACCTCGGCCCTCTTTTTCAAGCGGGAGCGATATTGTCCTAAATTGTCATTTACAATGTTCAATGCATTCATTTTGGAGTAATATTTTCTCATAGACCTTTTTTAAAAGTCAAACTAAGAATATAGGAGCTTCTCATGAATAAAATTAAGATTGGGGTAATTGGTGGGAGTGGTGTTTATAAAATGGAAGGCCTTTCTGTTGTAAAAGAGCATCGTGTAATGACTCCGTTTGGTGCCCCAAGCTCTGAAATCATTGAAGCTTCTGTAGATAATACTTCTTTTTATTTCATTCCACGACACGGCAAAGGCCATACTTTAACTCCTAGTGAGGTAAATTATCGTGCCAATATTTTTGCATTAAAAGAATTAGGCGTTGAGTATTTAATTTCAGTAACCGCCGTTGGATCCCTTAAAGAGGAGTATCCTCCAACTACTTTTGTTATGGTTGATCAATATATTGACTGGACAAAGGGTGGAAGAGAGAGAACATTTTTTAATAATGGATTTGTCGGTCATGTCTCAGTGGCCAATCCTGTTGAGAAAGAATTACAACAACTACTTATTCAGGCCAGTAAAGATGTTGGAGTTAAAATAGGAGAGGGGGGGGCTTATATTTGTATCGAAGGACCTCAATTTTCTTCGAAGGCAGAATCAAATATTTATCGATCATTTGGAGCAAGTGTAATTGGTATGACCAATGTTCCAGAAGCCTATTTAGCGAAAGAAGCGGGAATGGCCTACGCCACTATTGCCATGGTTACAGATTACGATTGCTGGAAAGAGGAACATTGTACTTTAGAAGCAGTAATGAAAGTCATGAAAACAAATAATAGCAACGCTCAAAAGGTATTGAATATTGCCATACCAAGACTGGCGAAAAATTTATTTAATTTTAATAAAGAAAATACTTTTGCTGTCCTTACTAAGCCAGAAAAAATGTTGCCAGAGCAAGCACATATTCTGGAAGTGTTGATGCGATAATGAGTTATTCGGCCCATTATTCAGTCTTAAAAAAAGAATGTGTTGATTTTTTAACTGAAAACGCACCAATTGATCGAAAAACTTATTTTGCCGACCTCACATTTGGTGGAGGTGGACATTCATTTGAATTTCTTTATCGATCTCCAAATTTTTATGTTCGATCTACCGACCAAGATCCTGATGCTCTTAAAAATGGACAAGCAAGAATAATTGCTGAAAAAATGGAAGAGAGAATTAAACTCTTTGATACAAATTTTCTTCATTTTCCTAGTTTGGCAAAAAATGAATGTAGTGAAATAAATGGGTTTAGAGGAATATTATTAGATCTTGGTGTCTCTTCACATCATTTTGACGATGGTTCAAGGGGATTTTCATTTCGATTTGAAGCTCCCCTTGATATGCGGATGAATAATCATTCTTCGGAATTCCAGACAGCAGAAGAAATTGTAAATAATTACAGTGAAGAAGAACTCTTTCGTATTTTTGTCGAATACGGAGAAGAGAAAAATGCTAAAAAAATTGCACGACAAATCTGTGCTGACAGAAAAATTAAACCTATTCAAACGACAAAAGATTTAGAAAATATTATTTTCCATTGCTACCCTAAAGAGCATCGCTATGGAAAAACCAACCCTTCTACTAAAGTATTTCAAGCTCTAAGACTTGAAGTAAATCGAGAACTTGAAGTATTAGAAGAGACAATTACTCAACTGATCCCTTTATTAGAAATTGGAGGGCGATTGGCCATTATCAGCTTTCACTCACTTGAAGATCGAATTGTAAAAAATGTATTTAGAGATGCCGCTCAGATGGAAGACTTGGCGATTGAGATATTAACTAAGAAACCATTATTACCTACAAGTGAAGAAATTATTGCCAACCCACGCTCAAGAAGTGCTAAACTAAGAGTGATCGAAAGAGTTGAGTTTAAAAAAGAGAAAAATAAGTACAAGCAATTGTAGACTGAAAATAATCAAGGAGTGATTATGGCGGCCAAAAAATCTAAAATAAGTTTTGCATGGGTAACACGTATGCGGGAAATGTTTTTTAGCACCACTGGACTACCGTTTTTTTTAACCTTTACAACCCTGGCGGTTTTGTTTGTTCTTTTTCGTATGAAAAATGTCGAGAAAGATTATCAAATTTCTAAAACCAATAAAGATATTGAAAAAGTTTTGATGGATAACAAAGAATTAAAAGCAAAAAAGGCGCGCATGCTATCTGCCGAAAAGCTAAGACGCCTTGCGAGTATTCATCATCTTGAGCAACCTAAACAAGATCAAATAATCGTGATTCCATAAATATGAATAGATTAGAAAAAAAGAAAATAATTTTTGTCTTTGTATGCTTTACATGTTTTTTCACATTGGTCTTAGTGAAAGCATTCAAGGTTCAATTAATAGATGCGAGAGATTTAATCTCGAGGGCAAATTCTCAATTTCTTCGACAGGCAAAAATATATCCAAGACGAGGAAATATTTTTGATCGTGAAGGAAATCCATTAGCTTTAAATGTTCAGACGTATAGCATTTTTACTATTCCGAAAAGATGGAGTGAAGATAGAGTAACTTATAAACAATTGTCACAAATTATTCCTGAACTTTCTTATGCTGAAATAGTTTCGACTGTAAAAAAAAGAAATCGCTTCACTTGGCTGGGACGAAAGTTACGATTAACAAAAACACAAGTAGAACAAGCGAAAGAACTAAAGGGAATATTTATAGAAGGCGTTCCCGAAAGAATTTATCCTAATCATGAATTATTATCGCAAGTTTTGGGTTTTGTCGGTTTAGATAATTCAGGATTGGCAGGCCTTGAGTATATGTATGACAAAGAATTAAAAGGTAATCCTGTCACTTTAAAATACGTGATTGATAATAAGGGACGTCCAATTAAATTTGAAAGTCATCAAGATGTAACAGCTCAGGCAAAAGATATATATTTAACCATCGATAAAGATATACAAGGAATGGCCGAAAAATATTTACGAGAAGCTGTTCAGAAACATTTAGCAGACAAGGGAGGCATTGGTGTTTTAGATGCTTCAACCGGAGAAATATTAGCTTTGTCCAATTATCCAAGCTTTGATCCTAATAACGTAAAATTTTCCAATCCAGAGCATCGCAAACTGTCTTTTGCAGTAGAGCCATTTGAACCTGGATCTGCATTTAAATTAATTACTGTTGCTAGTGCCTTAGAGAATAAAACGGCCACTCCGGAGTCTAGTTTTTACTGTGAACAAGGGCATATGAGAATAGATGGACATACAATCTCAGAGGCGGAGTCTCATGAAAAATATGAGTGGTTATCGGTAAAAGATATTATTCGATATTCGTCAAATATAGGAGTAACTAAAATTGCCTTTGATCTCAAATATCCAAAACTTAAAACTACAATTGATGCATTTAATTTTGGAGAAAAGACTGGAGTTGAAGTACCCGGAGAGTCTAGGGGGATTGTAACCGATTTAAAAAATATACCTGCGCTCAGCTTAAGTAATATGAGTTTTGGTCAGGGAATTGCTGTGACTGGAATTCAAATGCTGGCCGCCTATGGAGCAATTGCAAATGGAGGAGAGTATATTCGCCCGACTTTAATTAAACATGATCAAACTCAAATTAAAGAAGCAGAACCAGAAAATGAGCATCAGTTAAAAGATAAAACGAGAGTTATAACTAAAAAAAATGCAGATGATATGGCGGCGATGTTAATGGGAGTCGTGGATACGGGGACAGGTTCTAATGCTCAAATTCCACATTTTCAAATCGCAGGTAAAACAGCGACAGCACAAAGAGTAGATGGCAAGGGTGGTTACAAAGGTTATATTGCAGGCTTTATTGGTTTTCCAATTAATGTAGATAAAAGATTTGTTATTTATGTCTATATAGAAAATCCTAAAATAGGGGGCTATTATGGTAATGCAGTTGCAGCTCCTGTCTTTAAAAATTTGGCGCAATATATACTTTATAAAAGTAAAAATATAAATAAACTTGCAGATAAAGATGTTAAGGCCAGCAAAGAAATAGATCTTTTAAAAATTAAAAATAATATAGATGTAGTAGAAGTAAAAGATGCCGCAACGATATCTTTAAATTCTCATATCGTTCCCAATTTGATTGGGTTAGATAAAAGATCTACGACAAATATAGCTAATAAATTAAATATTACTCTCATCCATACAGGAATGGGGATGGTCATCAATCAATCTCCAGCTTCTGGAACACCTTTAACTGAAAATCAAGTCGTTAAACTTGAATATTCCCCACCACATTATGAATAAAAATAAATTAATAAGCTTACTAAATGAATACATTGTTTCAAGAAACGAGATTACTGATCTTGATCAAGAATTAAAATCACTGACGACAAATTTACAAAATGCGACGGCATTAGATATTGTCTTTTATCGAGTACCGAATGCCGCTGGAGATGAGAAAGCGCGTGATATTCTTAAAGATCGATTAGCTAAATATACACCAGGACTACTAATACTAAATCACGGTGCAGAGTTTGTTAAAAATGCAAATTGTATATTTGTAGATGTTGATAAATTTTATAAATTACAAAAAATACTTTGCGATATTTTTTATCCAAATAAAGACATCATGAAGCTTGTTGGTATCACTGGTACAAATGGCAAAACAACAACTGTTAATTTAGCCATGCAGATTTCTTCTATGCTAGGGCATCCTGCAATTTCACTAGGTACAATTGGTATTTGCAATGAAAAAGGCGAAATAGAACATAATCTCGAATCAACAACACCCTCTTATGTTGAACTAAGAAAAATTATTAATAAATTTCAGGATAAATATCAAGTTTGTTTTCTAGAGATAAGCTCACATGCACTTGCACAAGATCGTTTATTTGACTTGCGACTTGAACAGTGTGCATGGACTAGTTTTTCACAAGATCATCTAGATTATCATAAGTCGATGGATGAATATTTTAGAGCGAAGTTGTTAATTGAAAGAAAATATGTAAAAAACGAAAACCGATTATTATTGCCAGCTAGTGAGAAAGATTTAATTAGTAAAATACAAAAAGAATCACCCAATACTCGCTATGAAATTGTGCCAAGTCTCAAAGAAAGAAACATTGAGACCCTTCCACTTTTTTATCAATCAAGTTATAACCAAAGCAATATGGAATTAGCGCTTTCCTTAAACGAAAAGCTGTGGGGTAAATCAGGTCTAGAAAAAATTAAACTTGATCAAATCAAGACTCCAAAAGGACGATTTTCAATCATCGAATTATCAAAAAATAAATTAGTGATAGTTGATTATGCTCACACTCCAGATGCACTTTTAAATATTGGTGCGGCCATTAAAAGCGCATTTAAAAATTATTCATTAACGGTTGTTTTTGGTTGTGGTGGTAATAGAGATAAAACCAAAAGACCACTAATGGGTAAGGCCGTATCAAGCTTTGCCAATAAAATCATGATCACTTCTGATAATCCGAGAGACGAAGCACCAGAAGATATTATTGTAGATATTATTCCTGGAATTACTGGAAGCTATGAAGCAGTTGTAGATCGCACGCAAGCAATTATTTTTTGTTTAAGTTCTATGGAAGAAAATGAAATTATTCTTATCGCTGGAAAAGGTCATGAAGAATATCAGGAAATCAAAGGCGTTAAAACGGCCTTTAGTGATTTTGTTGTTGTAGAGAATTTTCAAAAAGGTAATTAGAAATGCCCTCATCAAAACTTATTTCAAATATTTCATCATTAGTTAAAATTATTGGCAACAATTCTGTTTTTGAGATGATTATAAATACCGACTCAAGAAAGTTTAATAAGGGTGAAACATTTGTTGCACTTGGCGGGGAAAGTTTTGATGGTAGAAAATATATTGAAAGTGTTTTAGATCGTGGAGCTAAAGCTGTTATTTTTGTTTGTGATAATGAATATACTTTAAAGCTTGTGGAATGGCATAAAAATTTTCCCGACGTAACCTTCGTTTGCGTTTTAGATAGCTTGAAATTCCTTCAGTCATTGGCTTCTAAACATATTTCTTCTTGGAAACAAGTCGACCACAATAGAAAAATTATTGGCATTACTGGCTCAAATGGAAAAACAACTCATAAAGAAATGATGTCTTTTATTTTAGATCGACTTTATCCCGAAAAAATATTAGCCACTCAAGGTAATTTTAATAATCATATCGGGGTTCCTCTTACAATTTTTGGGATTAACGAAAGACATACTATTGCTGTCATTGAAATGGGAATGAATCACATGGGAGAAATTGCAGAATTAACAGCAATTGCTCATCCTGAACATGGGATGATCACCAACGTCGGATTAGCTCATATTGAGTTTATGAAAAATATAGAAAATATTTATAAAGAAAAAAAAGAGCTCTATGAGAGTGTTTTGATAAATTCAAAGGGTAACGGGATTTTTGTAGTTCCCGCTGATGATTTATACCTTGCAACTTTGCCAAAATCCCCAGGCCTTTATACTTACGGTGAGAATATCGGTGATGTCGTCATAAAAATTGAATCACCGCAAATTGAAATATTGATTAATGATAAAAAATTGTTGATAACTAATAAAAATATTCAAGAAAAACATAATCTGAAAAACTTAGCTGGAGTCACGATATTTTTATTAAAATTATTTCCCGATAAAGAAGCAGAGATTTTGAAAGCTGCAGGTAGCTATACCCACCCCAAAATGAATCGCTCGCAGTGGGTCGATAATATTTTTTTAGATGCCTATAATGCAAATCCTAGTTCAATGAAAATCTCTATTGATTCCTTTGTTGAAACAATGAAATCAAAACAAATTTCCTTAGATGATTGTTATTTTGTTGTTGGGGATATGAATGAACTTGGAGAATTTGCTCCTCTTCAACACAAAGAAATGGCGATGCATTTTAAAAATATTGGCATTAAAAATATAACTTTTATAGGGCGATATCGAGAGTATTATCTAGATGGATTTAGTCATCCAACTAGTAGTTTTCTTACTAAGGAAGAGTTTTATCAAGATTTTCAGAAGATAAGAAAAGAATTTCGTTTTTTGTTTGTAAAGGCAAGTCGCTCTTTACAGCTTGAGTCTCTGCTTACAATAGTTTAAAATCAAAACTTAATTTCACAGGAAGGAAATCATGCTTTTTCATTTGCTTTATCCGCTTAATAATCTCGTGCACTCATTTAATATTTTTAAATACATCACCTTTAGGGCGTTCGTGGCTTTTTTGTTGGCAACTATCGTTTCTATTCTTTGGGGTAAGTATTTTATAAACTTCATGAAGGAAAAGCAATTTGGTCAAATAATTAGAGAAGATGGGCCTGAAACTCATTTTAAAAAAAGAGGAACACCAACAATGGGGGGTGTTTTTATGCTGGGAAGTATTTTTATTACCACTTTTATTTGTGGAAATTTTTTTTCAGCTCCTTTAATTGTCACCATGCTGGTGACTTTTTCCTATTTTGCCCTTGGTCTATATGATGACTATTTAAAAGTTTTAAAAAAAGATACTAAAGGTGTCTCGGCCAAAGGAAAATTGGCCTGGCAATTTTTAACGGCCATGGTCGCAATTTTTGTCATGATCCAAAGTGGAATTATTAATACTCAACTTTATTTACCGTTTCTTAAGGCCCCAATACTTGATTTAGGTTATTGGTACATTGCATTTGGTTCAGTTGTTATTGTTGGTTTCAGTAACGCAGTTAATTTAACGGACGGACTAGATGGATTAGCGATCGGACCAATTATGGTGAGTGCTGCTGCACTGGGTTTTCTTACTTACGTAACTGGTCATAGAGAGTTTTCTCAATATTTATATATTCCTTATGTGGGAAGTGTCGGGGAATTAACTATTTTAGCTTCGGCCATTATAGGTGCAGGAATTGGCTTTTTGTGGTACAACTCGTATCCAGCGCAAATTTTCATGGGAGACGTGGGATCGTTGTCGCTAGGAGGCACACTCGGGACAGTTGCGGTTATTGCAAAATCAGAATTTCTTTTCGTATTAATTGGAGGGATTTTCGTGATAGAAGCATTATCAGTAATTATACAAGTAGCTTCTTTTAAAACTCGCGGAGTGCGTGTTTTTAAAATGGCACCGATTCACCATCACTTTGAAAAGTTAGGTTGGCCGGAAACAAAGGTTACTGTTAGATTTTGGATTATAAGTGTCTGCTTTGCAATTTTAGCATTAGCAACACTGAAAATGAGGTAATAAATGGAAATGGAAAGATTTAAAGGCAAAAAGATTCTAATTGTCGGTATTGGTAAAACTGGATTTTCACTTATTAATTTTTTCACCAAACTTGAATGTGATATTCGAGTTACAGACATAAAACCAATTTTTGATTTAAATAAATCAGTCAAAAAAATTAAAAAAATTGAACCTGCTTTAGAAATGACTTTTGGCGAACATAAAAATGAAGATTTTTTAGAAGCTGACGTTATTGTCTATTCTGCAGCAGTCAATCCTGATTTGCCTCAACTTGAGCTTGCCCGTCAAAATGGCAAAGAAGTTTATAGTGATTTTGCACTTGCTTATAAGCTTTGTAAAAAACCGATTATTGCTGTTTGTGGTTCTTATGGACGAACAACAGTTGCTGCGATGATTGGGTTTACATTAAAAGTTGCAGGAAAAAATGTATTTGTTGGTGGTACGGGAGATATGCCATTTATTGAATATTGCATGCTTCCGAATATTGATGAAATTGATTACGCAGTAGTTGAAGTCTCGGCCTTACAAATGAAAAGCCTTCCTGATTTTCATCCAAAAATTGTCGTCTTTCCTAATATTGGAGAAAACTTTTCAAAAGCAAATTTCTCATCAGTTAGTGAGTATATAGAAACAAAATTATCAGTAATTAAGAGATTGTCACCAGATGATATCTTAGTAGCTAATTATGATTCCCTAGCAAATAATGCAGCTGTAAGAAACGCTAATTGCCATACTTTTTGGTATTCACGCAAATCGTTTGTCACTCTTGGGGTCATGACGGAAATTCAAGGTACACATTTTCACGACAGAAGAATTCATTCAAATATTAATTTTCATTCAGAATATAAAGTTTTGAAAATGAGAATTATAGGCCAAAATAATCGAGAAAATTTATTAGCAGCAGTTACTGTTTGTAAAGCACTTGATATTTCTGACGAAGCCATTCAGACATGTATTGAAAAATTTCCAGGTATTCCGAATAGACTCGAGTTTATTATGGAAAAAAATGGAGTTGCTTTTTATAACGACTCTAAAGCAGAAACAATGCCTGAAATGCTCTTAAGCCTTAAGGCCTTTAAAGAACCCATTATTTTAATAGCTGGTGGAAAAGAAAATGAAGAAATGACTTTTGAACCATACGCTAAAGAATTGAGTGCAAATACTCGAGTTATTGTTCTTGTTGGCGAAAGTAAAGAGCGAATGAATAGAGCTTTAGGTGAACACAATCAGACTTATATTGTGGGATCATTTGAAGAATCAGTCCTTTTCGCCTATCAAAAATCAAGAACAGGCGACGTAATCTTATTATCTCCAGGTAATTCGGCATCTGATTTTTTCCGCGATTACGAAGAGCGTGGAAACTATTATAAAAAATTAGTTTACCAACTTTAAAAGTTTGTTAGACTTATAGAATGAACGAACATATTTCTGATGTTGATCGGTTAATCAAAGTATTCTTGTCTGTGTTGGCCATTATAATTACTATTGGACTAGTAATGGTTTGGTCATCAAGCTATATACTGGCAAACGAAATGTTTGGCAGCTCGTTGCATTATATTGTCCGCCAATTAGTTTATCTTTTCATGTCTATTTCTTTGGCATTTGTAGTCTCAAAAACTAAATACACTTTCTGGATTAAATACGCTTATCTGATCAATATTGCGGCTTCAATTATTGTGGCCTTAACAATTATAAAAGGTATTGGAAGTTCAGCAAAAGGTGCAAGTCGCTGGCTCACATTTAGTGGAATGAGTATACAGCCAGGGGAAATTGTAAAATTTACGGTAATCCTTTCATCTCTCTCGTTTTTTGAAAACTGGAATAAAATGGATAGCAAAGAAAGATTCAAACACGGTGGATCTCTTTTACTTCCATTGGCCTTATTAGTAAGACAGCCAGACTTTGGTTCTTTTTCAATTTGTTTTATCGTGATGTCTTTTGTTGGCTTTATGAGTTCATTTCCAAGAAAATATTTTTATTATTCTTTAATTGCCGGCGGATTTTCAGGATTAATTATTTTGTTTTATAAAGCTTACAGGGTAAAGCGTTTGCTTACCTATTTAGACCCATGGAAAAATCCACAGGGATCTGGCTTTCAAATTATTCAATCTTATATGGCCTTTGCCAATGGGGCACTTTTTGGTCAGGGATTAGGAAATAGTAATGAAAAATTATTCTATTTACCCGAAGCACATAATGATTTTATTTTTTCAGTTATAGGTGAAGAATTAGGTTTTATTGGTGTTTTTCTTATCGTCTGCCTATTCATAGCATTTCTGTATTTTGGATTTAAAATGGCCTTGCAGGTCCGCGATCGTATAGGAGTTATTTTAGGAACTTCAATTATTTTTGTTTTAGGGCTTCAGGCATTACTCAATATGGGCGTAGTCTTAGGGCTACTCCCGACTAAAGGACTCAATCTCCCATTCATCAGCTATGGTGGATCTTCATTGATTTGTAATTTTTTTGGCATCGGACTTCTTCTTTCTGTGATAAAAGGGTATCGAGAAGAATTATTACAAGAATTGTGAGAGGTTAGTTGTGTTCCAAACAAAGTTAAAAAGCAAAATTCATTTTATTGGAATTGGTGGAATTGGAATGAGCGGAATTGCAGAAGTTTTGCTGTCCCTCGGTTACAAAATATCTGGTTCAGATGTTTCAGAATCACCAAATGTTAAAAAATTAAAATCATTAGGTGCTGATATTTTCATAGGTCACAAAGCTGCAAATGTAAAAGATGCCACAGTAGTGGTTTATAGTTCTGCAGTTGTAGATAGCAATCCAGAAGTTATAGAAGCTAAACAAAATGGAATTCCAGTTATACGACGAGCTGAAATGCTGGCAGAAATCATGCGATTAAAATATGGTTTGGCAGTTGCTGGTACTCATGGAAAAACAACCACGACTTCTTTTTTGGCAACAATTTTAGAAGAATCAAAAATGGATCCGACTTATATTATTGGTGGAATCGTAAAAAATTTAAATGGCCACGCTAAAGTTGGTAAGGGTGAATTTTTAGTTGTTGAAGCTGATGAATCAGATGGATCTTTTTTACTTCTAAATCCTGTTATGTCTGTCATTACCAATATTGATAATGATCATATGGACCATTATCAAACGGAAGAAAATCTCTATAAAGCATTTCTAGAATTTGCAAATAAAGTTCCATTTTATGGAGTAGTTGCTTTAAATGCACACGATGAAAAACTAATGCATTTAAAAAATGAACTTAAGCGTCCGGCATTAACTTTTGGTATTGAAATTCCTGCAGATTTTGAAGCTAGGAATATTGAATACGGACATTTTGAAACTTCCTTTGATCTTTACCATAAAAATAACTTACAAACTCGATTCACGATTCATATTCCAGGACGACACAATATTCTTAACTGTCTTGGTGCTACAGTACTTGCCTTTCACGCAGGGCTAAGTTTTGAAGAAATTAAAAATGCTGTTAATAAATTGAATGGAGTTGGAAGAAGATTTCAACTTTTATTTAAGGAAAATACATTTGAAGTTGTCGATGATTATGGACATCATCCAACAGAAATTGCATCTACTTTAAGAATTGTAAAAGACACAAGACCTGATTATAAAAAAATTGTTATTTTTGAACCACATCGCTTTACTCGTACGCGAGATTGTTGGACACAGTTTCTTCATTGCTTCAACGATGCAGATGAATTATATCTTTTGCCAATTTATGCGGCCAGTGAACATCCGATAGATGGAATTACAACTGAGAGATTAATTGAAGACATTAATCGTATGCATCCACAATTTGCTCAAAAATTAAAATCCATAGAAGATCTAGCAATTCTCATCGAATCACATAAGCATGAAAAAACTATTATTGTGACTTTGGGTGCTGGTTCTATTGGGAAAGCGGCCAGAAAATGGGCCGGACTTGAATAAGATTAATATATCTTACAAAGTGTAGAATTCCATAATATTTTTTTTGTATTTATGTATGAAGCTATATCTGGATTTGGTAAAAATTCCTTTTCCATCTTCCATATATTTTTTAAAGCATCCATGGTCACAAGATTAGCGCCAATGGCCGCCGCAAGTGCCGCTCCAAATGCAGTCGTTTCAATAATTTTAGGTCGAATTATTTTTGTCTCAGAAATAGTCGCTTGTAATTCCATCAATAAATTATTTTCAACAGCACCTCCATCTACTTTTAAAGTGGAGATAGAGAGACCTGTGTCCTTTTTCATGGCAGATAAAAGATCATTAATGGAAAGAGCAATTCCTTCTAATGTGGCAAAGGCAATATGTGCACGGCCTGAATCACGAGTAAGTCCAACAAGAGAGGCCTTTGCATCAGCATTCCAATAGGGAGATCCAATGCCAGAAAAAAATGGGAAAAAAAGAATATTTTTTAATTCTTCTAAGTTTTTAACTTCTCTTGCTAAAGGTTCTACTTCTGAACTTTTTGAAATTATTTGCAAGTTATCACGAAGCCATTGAACAGCTGCTCCTGCAATATAACTTGAACCTTCAAGAGCGTAAATGGGCCTACCGTTATGTTTATATTCTACCGTGGTAAGTAATCCAGATTTTGAATAGATTAAATCAGGGCCTGTGTTAAATAAAACAAATGCTCCCGTTCCGTAAGTACATTTCATTTCACCTTGATGAAATCCAGCTTGACCGAATAGAGCAGATTGTTGATCACCCAAGATTCCAGTAATCGGAATGCCATCAGGTAAAAAAGACAAATTTTTTGTCACACCAAATTGTGTAAATGAGTCTTCTATAGAAGGAAGATATTCTTTTTTTACATCAAATATACTTAAGAGTTCATCACTCCATTCACAAGTTTTTAAATCCATTAACATGGTTCGTGAAGCATTAGATGCATCAGTCTTGTGTTCAGTATTGCCAGTGAGTTTAAAAAGTAAAAATGTATCTATCGTCCCAAACAGTAATTCCTTTTTTAAAGCAGCTTCTTTGACATGGGAATTTTCATTTAAGAGCCAATGTATTTTACTTGCTGAAAAATAAGGTTCGATAGGAAGTCCTGCGAGTAATTTAATTTTTTCACTAAGGTTTTTATTTTTTAAATTATTGCAATAGTCAGACGTGCGTCGGTCTTGCCAGACGATAGCGTTTGCCAGAGGTATGCCTTGTTTATTAAAAGCACATGTAGTTTCACGTTGGTTGGTAATACCGATTGCTTTAATTTGTGAGGCCTGAACATTACACACTCTTAAAACTTCTGAAACAGTAAATTCTACTGAGGACCAAATATCATTTAAATTATGTTCAACCCAAGAAGGTTGTGGATAAATTTGTGGATACTCGCGATTTATTTTTCCAACAAAAATAAATTTTTCCGCGTCTATTAAACACGCTGTTGTACCAGTTGTTCCCTGATCGATTGAAAGTATGTAAGACATATTTACCTCTAAGGAATTTGTATATTAGCGCTTGGTTGAGGTTTGGCAATTATTTGAATCATGTATTGCCAACGGCGTCCGGTAAACGCTCGAAATCCCTGCATAAAGCCAAAGGAAATAGAAACCAGCATTGCTAAAATCAAGATAAATTCTATAAATACTTGACCACTTTGTTTATTTCGTTGTCTAAGTTGTATCTCTTCCATGATAATAATTTTAGACTCCAATGAGGTATTCGCAATGAAGAAATTTTTACCCGTAATCGTATTTATCTTGGCATTTACTGCGGTTATTTCAGGCCAAGTTATTTTTCATCTTTTTTCTGATAATGCACAAGCAAAAGACAATAGTTCGGCTCTTTATGAAAAGATATTTCTTAAGGGAAATTATCAAGCGATAGATGGAAAAAAAATAGAAATTTCAAAAGTAAAAGCACCAGTAGTTATCTATAATTTTTGGGCCTCGTGGTGTAATCCATGTATGGAAGAAATTCCTTCCATGATAGAAATGAAAAAAAAATTTAGCGATGACCAAGTTATGATTCTGGCCTTTAATACAGATGAAGTGGATCAATTAAAAAATATCGCCAAAACGGTAAAGAAATTAAATCTCAAAGATGAATTTCATATTATTGCAGATAAAAATACTCAAGTAGCAGATTCATTTAAATTTAGTGCAATTCCGGTGACGATTATTTTTAGTCATGGAAAAGTCGTTCATTTTAGTAACGGACCAATGGATTTTAATTCAGAAGAAATGATTGGAAAATTGAAAAAATGGTCGAGTAATTAAAGCGCTGTTTTATTACAAGCAACAAATTTCGTAATTGGAATTCTAAATTGAATTGCATCACATTCATTGTAATTATACCCATCATTTCCACAAACAATTAGTGTCGGTTGACATTGACAATGACCTTGAGTGGACTGAGTAGAACCCATGCATTTTGCTATACAAATATTATCATAAGTTTTGCCATAGCTGCTGCAGACTGGAGAGTATGAAGCTGCACAACTACATTGAGTACCAAGTGCACTCTGACTACTTGGACTTGCCGAAGCAACACCTTTATTAAGTGGGTCAGCTCCACAAGCAGTTAGGAAAATAAGTACTGTAAATAATGTAACTAGTAATCTCATAATAGTCCTATCGTCATATTTATTTAAAACTTTAATGCTTAAGCAAATTTTATGTCAACCGATAGTACATTAAGTCTAATCGCTATAATTAAAGGTTATAACTATGTCTAAATTCATCACTTTTTTTATTCTGTCTCTGCTTTTTATCTCTTGTGGGAAAAAAGCCGGAACCACACAAACAAAACTTTCATTTTTTGGAGGTAATTCTTCATTGCTAAATAGTAGCGTACAGATGAATGGAGGAATAATAGTTTCGGGTTATAAGAAAGATGGTCCCGATAAATTTTCTATTGCCTTGGCCAATGCCAATGATGAAAAGGTATTAGAGTTATCCAAAGGTGATTGGGAATTTGTCGCCATTGGTTGGACAGGATCTGCTGCTGGAAATTTTACAGGTGAAAATCGATGTGCTTACTCTGGTGTAGTGAATTTATTCTTTAACGATACAGCTATTACTTTAAATTTAGATTTTGCAAGTTGCGCTTCTGTGCCCAATCATGGTGAAGTTTTTTCTCCTGCAAGTTATATGAGTTCAGTGGTAGCTCCTAATCAATTTCTTACGCTTGATTTAAAATCATGTGATGCTTTAATCTTGGGAACTTCACCAGTTTGTTCGGCCACTCCTGGATTAATGAAATCTTTTCAAGTTATAGCGCATAGTTCGTTTGGATTTGCAGATCTTTCATCTAATTGCCAAGCTCCTCTGGATGCGAATAGCTATCTTAAAACATCTTTGGCGGTGCCGGTGGGTAACTTCATAAATAATAATAATGAAAGCATTATGAAACTTTCTGTTAAAACTTATACTTCCACCGATTGCACAGGTAAAGGAATTGTATACGACTTTAAAGATTCATTGCTCTCTGGAATTCGTCAAGCAACATTAAAAACTGGTACATCTGTTGCCAATGGAGCGACTACACTTTGGATAGAAAGTAATGCGATGACTGGTACAGGACTTGGTGCGCTTGCCGGTGACGGCCATGACGGGGTATTCACTTTAACAGCAGCTCCTTTTTATCAAGAGACAAATTCAACAACTGCCCCTGGAACTACACCTGTTGTTCCTCCTGATTATGGACAGGTGACTGATATAGATGTTATTGCAGCTACTCCTTCGGTTTCAGTTGCGACAGCTCAAGCAGCAAGTATCACTACTGGTGATGAAATTATGTGGTATGTAAATTTTGAAGCGAGTATTGGTTGCGGTGGTGGTTTAAAGCCCAGCATGTACGGATTCGCAAAAGTTGTAGCTACACCGAGTGGTTCAGTACAAAAAGTAATTCCACTTGATCATTCAATATTAGACTATGTACCTAATGGTGCACCTCCTGTACATCTTACTAAGCCCACAAATTTTACAACAATATGTTCTATCCAAATTGTGAAAGTGAAAAATTTTTCTGATATTAATGTACCGGGAGTTGCAGCCACGATTAATGTAGCAAATTTTGATGCCAACTTGAGTGTCGGCGGATTATTTCCGTTTAGAGTGAAAAATCAAATTTTGATTTCAGATTTTGCTGGTTCTTTTGGAAGCTTAACAATTAATGCTAGCGGGAGAGGACAGTATCGACCAACAGTCTTAGGTTGCGTAAACGGAGTGCTTACCGGTAGTGGTGGAAAAAGATGTATGCCAATGGGAGGAAATCAATCTGGAGGTGCAAACTATGTGGGACCTCTTATGATACCACCTAGTCCTTATCTAAATGGTGGCGGTACTATTTATGCCAAAATAAATAAGTTAAATATAATTTCCTCTGCAGCGATACCTGTGAGTTTTCAGTCCTCAGGCACAACACCTTCAACAGACGGAGGTTATAATTCCACCGAAGTTCAAGATATTTCATATACTGGCGCATACGTGCCTGGCCCTTATCCTACTCCAATAATTAGTTATGGTATTAATTGGCAGGCCGGAAATCCTGGCCAAAAGAATGGAGTGCCCGGAGTCTTATTATTACATTGGTGTACATTGAATGGAGTTCCAAGCTACGTGAATTATACTATTCAATTAGCTACAGGGCATACTCAAGGGTGTATTTTCTAAATCGCAAAGTTCTTGCCCCAATTATATGTAATTCTATCAATGGAATCAGTATTAAATAGTGAAAATCTTGGAGCGAGACCTTCTATAATTGCTCCTTGATTTTTTAAGCCTAATGAGTGAGCTGCATTTAATGTAATCGCACACCACATTTCAACTTGCGACATTTTGTACATGGGGGCCGCCATGGAAGCCAATAAAATTAAATTATCACAATTGCAAGATCCAGGATTAAAATCAGAGGCGATAGAAACTTTTACGCCAGCATCAAGCATTGCTCTGGCCGGTGCTTTTTCTTTACCTAGAAATAATCCAGTTCCAGGCAAAAGAGTCGCTATTGTTTCAGAATTTTTTAACGCCAATATTCCTGCTTCACTAATTTTTAAAAGATGATCAGCAGAGAGTGCTTTATGAAGAACCGCAAGTTCTGCACCTTGGTTATTATTTAATTCATCAGCATGAATTTTGACAGGAATATTTAATCGAGTTGCTCTTTCAAAAAGTGAGACCACATCATCATGAGAAAAGTAGTTTTGTTCATGAAAAATATCAACACAGTCTATAATTTTTTCTTCGCTTAATTTGTCTAATAAAGGGAGAACAACTTCTTTCACATACTCATAAGAAGATGCAAAACTTTTTGGGATAGCATGAGCGGCCATATAGGTATTAATAATTTGGACATTTGGTCTTACAATATTTTTTAAATCATGAATGATATGAGAAATTTCATATTCTTTTTCAAAACTTAATCCATAACCTGATTTTACTTCAATCGTGCCGACACCATAGGCATTGATCGCTCTGACTCGCGTTTTTGCTAGATTTAATAATTCATTTCTTGATAAGGCCTGAGTACCTTTCATTGTATTTAAAATTCCTCCGCCTGCATTTGCTATCTCTTCATAGCTTGCACCATTTAATCGCATGGTGTATTCATGGGCCCGATCACCACCAAAAACGAGATGGGTGTGAGAGTCTACAACTTCAGGAAGACAAACTTTTCCGCTCACATCTATGATTAAATTTTCAGAGTTCATAAAATGTTCAGGCATGTTTTGATCTTCACCAACCCATAGTATTTTTTCTTCATCGTGAACAATCGATCCATTTTTGATAAGAGATAAATCTTGATGAGATAAATTGCGGCCGTCTTTTGAGTGCGCCAAAGACATCGTTGCTATTTCACTAAAGTTTTTTAAAATTGTTATTTTCATTTATTCTACAATGATGGGAATTTAATATTTGTTTTTATAGATTCAGTTTTAGCAAGTTCATAACCAGCATCTGCATGTCGAACAATTCCCATCCCCGGATCAGAGTTCAAAACTCGAGAGAGTCGTGCATCCATATCAGTTGTACCATCGGCCACTATAACCATACCTGCATGTTGAGAATATCCAATACCGACTCCGCCTCCATGATGAAAGGAAGTCCATGAGGCTCCATTCATTGTATTGATCATTAAATTTAATAATGACCAATCAGAAACAGCATCAGTTCCATCTAGCATGCCTTCTGTTTCTCTATTGGGAGAAGTAACTGATCCGCAATCAAGATGATCCCGTCCAATGACGATTGGAGCTTTTACTTTTCCCTCTCTTACTAATTTATTAAAAAGTAATCCGGCCTTTTCTCTTTCCCCATATTTTAACCAGCAAATACGAGCGGGGAGACCTTGAAAAGAAATCATATCTGCAGCTTTATTTAGCCAGTTATGTAATTTTTTATTTTCAGGAAATAATTCTTTGAGGGCCTCGTCTGTCACTTTAATATCTTCAGGATCACCAGAAAGGGCCACCCATCTAAATGGCCCTGAACCTTGACAAAAAAGTGGGCGAATATAGGCGGGAACAAAACCTTGGAAGTCGTAAGCATTTTTGACGCCAGATATTTTTGCACCTTCTCTGAGGTTATTTCCATAATCAAAAACATGAGAACCTTTCTGCATAAAGCCCAGCATTGCTTTTACATGTTCACCCATGGTGGCATATGAAAGCTCGGTATATTTTTTTGCGTCTGTTTTTCTAAGAGTGAGTGCTGCTTCTAAACTCATGCCTTGTGGAACATAGCCATTAAGGGGATCATGAGCTGAAGTTTGATCAGTGACTAAATCAGGAATAATGTTTTTATCAAATACATATTTGAAAAAATCAGCGGCATTACCAACAACGCCAATGGTGATTGCTTTTTTTTCTGCTTTTGCTTTAAGTGCTTTTTCAATTGCTTCGTCGTAAGAAGAGCAGAGAATATCTAAATATTTTGATTTTAATCTTTTATTAATTCTTTCGACATCGACGTCACAAGCGAGACAAACTCCGTTTGCCATTTTAACGGCCAGTGGTTGAGCGCCACCCATTCCGCCTATACCTGCAGTAAGAACTAATTTCCCAGTAAGATCAGCGCCATCACCATAATGTTTTTCAGCAGCGGCCATAAATGTTTCATATGTTCCTTGAAGGATTCCTTGAGAACCAATATAAATCCAAGATCCAGCAGTCATTTGGCCATACATCATTAGGCCTTCATCTTTTAATTTATTAAAGTGATCCCACGTGGCCCAATGAGGAACTAAATTTGAATTTGCAATTAACACTCGAGGGCCATGTGAATGAGAAGGCATGACGGCAACAGGTTTTCCTGATTGAATGAGAAGTGTTTCATTGTTTTCTAATTTTTTTAATGAATCTATAATGTCAAATAAGGCCTGATGGTTTCGCGCCGCTTGTCCGTTTCCACCATAAACAATTAAATTATCTCTATCTTCTGCAACATCAGGATGAAGATTATTAAGTAAACATCGAAGTGCTGCCTCTTGATGCCAGCCCTTGCAAGTGAGTTTATTCCCAGTCGGAGGAAGTGGTATTTCTTTTTTCATGCGATTACTCCTATCACTGACTCTACTGCTGTGACGATCTCATTAGAGTCGATAAGTTTAATAATATTATTAATATCTTTATAAAAGACTCTGTCGTTTTCAATAATATCTACATGTCGTCTAATAAGTGTATGAACTGCTTCTAGAGGAGGGGAAGTTTTTAAAGGTCTTTGAAATTCTAATGCCTGAGTGTTGCATAAAAACTCTATGGCCAAAACAGATTTTGCATTTGCAATAACTTCGTGAAGTTTTCTTCCTGCAGTTACACCCATGGAAACGTGATCTTCTTTATCAGTTGAAGTTGGAACAGAATCAACCGAGGCCGGATGACATAAATATTTATTTTCCGAAACTAATGCTGCTGCAGTCACGTGGGCAATCATTAACCCAGAATTAAGTCCGGAGTTTTTAGTTAAAAATGCTGGCAAGTCTGAAAATGAAGGATTCATCATTTTTTCGATACGACGCTCGCTAATATTACAAATTTCAGCAATGCCCATTGCTAGATAGTCCATGACGAATGCTAATGCTTCACCATGAAAGTTTCCTCCAGAAATAACTTCTCCACTATCAACAAAAATAAGTGGATTATCTGTAACGGCATTTAATTCAGTATTAATAACTGCTTCAGCGTGGAGAAGTGTTTGTCTACAAGCTCCGTGAACTTGAGGAACACAACGAAGAGAATAAGGATCTTGAACCTTTCCGCAATCTGGATGAGAGTCTTTAAGAACCGATCCGGCCAAAATTTTATTTAAATTTTCTGCTACTGCAATTTGTCCTGGATGAGGTTTTAAGGCCGAAATTTTTGGATTGTATGCTAGAGAAGTTCCCTTCACTCCATCAAGAGTTAAGGTGGTTGCAATATCTGCAAGCTTCATAATTTTTTTTGTTTCATAAACAGCGAGCGCGCCAAGTGCGGCCATACAAGCTGTTCCATTGATTAACGCCAGTCCATCTTTGGGGCCGAGTATGGCAGGAGTAAAACCAATATGCTCAATAGCAAATTTAGAATTTTGAATTTTACCTTCAACTTCTACTTCACCTTCACCAATAAGTGCTAGGGCGATATGTGAAAGAGGTGCCAAATCTCCTGATGCACCCACAGAACCTTTTTCAGGAACAACAGGAGTAATATGATTATTAATAAAAGCTAAAAGTAATTCCACTGTACTGGGCTCGACTCCAGAAAATCCAGAGATTAAACAATTGGCCCGCAAAAGCATTATGGCGCGAGTAATTTGTTTTGAAAATGGACGGCCAACACCCGTGCAATGTGAACGAATCAGATTAAGTTGTAATTGAGCTAAATCTTTTTCTTCAATGTGTTTACTGGCAAGTGCACCGAAGCCAGTATTAATTCCATAAACTGGTTTACCTTTTTTCACTACATCAAAAACAAAAGCGCGAGAGGCCTGCATTTTTTTCATTGCACTTGGATCAATCCTTAAAGTCAGCTTATTGGGTTTTGCGTAGGCAACTTGATAAACTTGATCGATAGTTAAATTTTGTCCATTTAATACGAGTTCCATAGGATATTCTCCATTAAGCAATAAGAGATGCAATTTGTTTGGGATAATCTTTTTCTGCAGCTTTGAAAATATATGAGCCAGCAACAAGATTGTCGACGCCTGCATTTATTAATTCTTTTGCATTTTTGTCCGAGATGCCACCATCAACTTGGATTTGAAAATGAGCATTCAGTTTTGCTCGGCGACTTTTTAATTCAGCAATTTTAGCAAAACATTCTGGCA
>JAVHRK010000010.1:3604-5092 GCA_036171615.1 Bacteriovoracaceae bacterium | reverse complement strand
CAGGTTCAACGGACATAACTAAAACTAGGTCTACGCAACTTAAAATTTCATCTGTGAGTATATGAGTAGGAGTATTGGGTTTAATTGAAATGCCAACACTTTTATAATTATTTTTTAATTCCATAATTAAGGCAAGTGAATTCAAAACTGATTCATAATGAAAAGTAAAATTATGGAGACCAATATGTTTTAAAGTTTCAGCATAGAATTCAGGATTAGTGACCATAAAATGAGCATCAAGTTTTATTGTGGTTTTCTTAGAAATCATTTCAATAATTGCGTGTCCAAAAGTGAGATTAGGAACAAAATGTCCATCCATGATGTCTAGATGAAGCCAAAGATTATTTATGCCATCTAAAGCGGTTAACTCTCTTTCAATATTGAGAAAATTGCAGGCCAAAATGCTAGGAGCTATAATCGTCATACATTTTTACGGATTGATTACTATCTCTCCGCCCTTATTCTTTAGACCATTTAATAATTCTTGATCACTGCAAATTTTTTTGCCCTCAAGTTGAACCACGGACAACCTAAGTGCTCCATCCAATGTACCAACTGAGAGCTGACCAAAATCAGTGATGGTTTTTCCAGCGGCCAGTTTTTTCTCAAGAGGTTCAGTGGCAAAAACTTTTAGTCTTTGAGTCCCAAGAAAAGCATAAGTACCAGGCCACGGATCAAGGGCCCTGATTTTATTTTTAATTTGCTCAATGGTTGAATTTTTAAAATCCAAAAATCCATCGTCTTTTTTTAAAGTGGGAGCAAAGCTAACTTTACTTGGATCTTGTTTGCTAAATATTAATTGATCATTAAGCATATTTTCAATTAAGAGATTGGTGCTTAATGCGGATTGAAATTTTAAACGCGTATAAAGCTGTCCTCCGGTTTCTGTTGGACTGATGGCCAATTCATGAAAGTGGACAAGGTCACCTGCATCCATTTCTTTAACCATCTTTTGAATAGAAACACCTGTGGTTTTATCTCCATTTAAGAGTGCGTATTGAATGGGAGCAGCACCTCTGTATTTTGGCAAAATTGAAGTATGAATATTAAAACACCCTAGACGGGGTAGCTTTAAAATTCTGCTACCTAAAAATTGAGCAAAGGCGAGTACTAAAATAAAATCGATATTTTTGTTTTCAAGAGTCGATAATATTTCGTCTTCACGATTGATATTTTCAACTTGATAAAGAGGTATTTTATGTGTTTTAGCAAAATCCGCAACAGGAGGTGCTTTGAGTTCTTGTCCTCTTCCGGCCGGTCGATCGGGCATGGTGATAACACCTAATAAATTAATGTGAGGGTGCTGAGACAAAAGCTCTAGCGTTGGAACTGAAAAATCTGGAGTACCACAAAATAGAACATTAAATTTCTGCATTAAGAATTCTTTTGTTTTTTTAAAAATTTTTTCTGAATAAACTGTCTTTTTAATAGGCTTAATCTTTCAATAAAAATGACTCCTTCAAGGTGGTCAAATTCATGTTGTAAACA
>JAVHRK010000010.1:0-3594 GCA_036171615.1 Bacteriovoracaceae bacterium | reverse complement strand
AACAAACGGCCAGCAATTCATCAGCTTCGATTGTATGAAAAGCACCTGATAAATCTTGGTAATCCATTGTCACAAATTCAGCTCGTTTAACATCTTCATAAATACCGGGCACACTTAGGCAGCCTTCTTCATGAATGAGCTCGCCTGATTTTGATTTAAAAATAGGGTTTATAAAAACCGATGGAGCAAAGTTATCTAAACGATATTCTTCCGTATTATCGGCCAGAGTTACTTTTTCTCGATCATAATCAATATCTAAAACAAAAAGTCTGATGCTGTGACCAACTTGTGGTGCTGCAAGGCCTATGCCCGGCGCATGATACATAGTAAAAAGCATATTTTTGACCAGAGTTTGTAAGTCCTCGTCAAATTTAACAACCGGAGTTGCTATTTTTTTTAAAATGGGAGAGGGAAATTTAAAAATTTCTAATTTCTCGCCTTCCAGTTTGTAATTGTCTAATACACTACTATTAAAATTTTTACTCATAATTTTTTTTATCATAATTTAGCGAAGTTTACGATGGTAAATAAAATAGAAAAAAAGATAAATAACAAAGAGCATTGGAACCCCAAAAGTCGCCAATACTGGGGGAATATGACTTGTTTGACCGAGTGTCAAAAAATACGAATAAATAAACCAATAAAAAAAGGTGAAACCCAAAACTAAACTCACACTTTTACCGAACGAACTATTACGACGATTTGGGTTAAAGAGGGCAATTGAAGCTAGTACCGCCAAAACTAAGCATGTAAGAGCTGAAGAAAATTTATCTAAAAAAATAACATAGTATTCGTCGGGGTTAATTTGGCCAGCGCGAAGAACTGCAATATAATCATATAGACGCCAAATACTAAGAGTTAAAATATCTGTATTAATTTTTTTAAAATCTGAAACTGACTCGTTTAAGACCAATGGGTATGTAGGATATTTTTTAATACTTGGAAACGTATTATTTTCTAAATTAGTAGCGTGTAATGCATTTTTTAAAATCCAATTTTTATTATTTTGAAAAACGGCTCGTGGTGCACTGATTTGTTCTTTAAAAATAAAATTAGAATCATAATAGTACAAAGTTAGATCGTGAAGCTCCAAAAGTTTTGTATTAAACGAACTATATGAAAAAAAATAATCTTTTCCTTTAAACCAAATCTTTCCAGAGTTCATCGCATTAATAGAAATGGCGTTCGCCTTAGCGGGATTATTTAGCAATGTTTGTTGATGCTTTGAATAGGGAACAATATAAGCATTAATAAAAAAGAGGATTATACCCGCTACACTTGAAGCGATACAGATAGCGACTATAAAGCGGGATCTTGCATATCCTGAAGCAAAAATAGCAGTTAATTCATTTCGATCTTTTAATTTGTTAATGGAAAATAGTGAGGCGATAAGACAAGATACTGGAAAAATTTTAATTAAAAAAGTCGGAGCTTCTAAAACCAGATCCTGCAATAAAAGTTGTAATGGTTTATTTGCGCTTAAAAGTCCACTTAGTAAATGCCCTAATGAAAGTACCATCAAAAGGATAAAAACAGATCCTGCAAAATAGGTACTCCACTCTTTAAGAATGAGTTTTTTTATTATCGACATAATGAAGAAAAATCCATACAAAGGCCTTTAAAAATGGACGAATAAAAAACTCACTGACAGCTTTTATATTTGAATGAGTTTCAAAATATTCAATAAGTTTAGGCGAATAATTATAATAGATATCAATAAAATCCCGGCCTCGTTCATGACGAGAAATAGATTTTTTAAAGTCTCTTAACTGTTCCGTAATTGGGTGAAATTCACCGAAGCAAGATGTAGCAATATAACATTTTTTTGAATTCACTTGAATGCGTTGGTAGGCGGCCTCGAATGCTTTTGGATTGTGAGCATGTTTTTTATTATTAAATTTTCTCACGATTTGTGCATTGACGTGTTGGTATTTAAAACCAATGGTAAATTTCATAAACTGCTCAAGGCATCTTAAACAATCGATTTGTAGATTTGGGCTGCGGTCATAAGCTTTTGCTAAATCCCAATAAGCGTGGCTTATAAGTAATAATTCAGTCATATCTTTTTCAGCGTGAAATAATGTTGGAGATAATTTTGCTTCAGGTACATCAAAATAGAGAGCAAGAATTCCTAGGTACTTTGTATAAGAATCAACTGCGGCCGCAATTCGATCATCACGGACCAATTGCTGAGCGCGCTTTAAGTGACTGAGTCGAGTACGAAAAAGAATAGAGAGTTGTTCTCGTTTTATTGCTTCTTTTTTTTCCTCATCACTAATTTTTTTGTTACTAGATGAACTACCAAATTTTTTTGCCATAAATTTAAAACCTTAAAGAGAGTGAAAGAGAATTTTCTTTAATTCTTCTTCCTGCAGATGTTGTGAAATTTTTTACAGCATAAGAAAATGACAACCGAGGTTGTATCCACGCAAGTCCCATTCCTGTTCCCTTTTCTGATTTTTCTTTATCGGTAAAGGTTCCTATTCGCAAGAAAACATCGTTGAGTACAGTTACTTGCAAAGCTCCCTTATAAATTAAACTTTGTGAAAAATTATCTTTGGTATAATTACCACCAAAATCCACAGTGGCAGTTATATAGTCAACTAAAAGATATTGCATTCCTATTAATGCTTTAGTTTCATGTGCGGGAGACTTTAATGGGTCATAGGCAACTACCCCCATGGTGAAGTGGTCATTAATGATGTGTATTACACCGAAAACTGTTTGATAATAATTAACACTTTTATGTTCTGATAAAATATCATCAGTTGTTTTTCTAATACTCACTCCCACAGAAGAAGTTTGAGACATGGGAGATGAAATTGAAAGCCCCCATCTTGAACGACGAAAATCATCTTCAGTTTGTCTAACATAACTGAGAGAACCACTCAGGTTTGGGTTACCGTCACCAATGACAAAGCCAGTTGATTTTCCCAAAATACTATTATCTTTTTGTGCATAGAAAGTAGAAGTAGCAAAAAAGGCCAATGGTGCAGGGTTATAAAATGCAGATTCTTCAGCAAGAATTCCTGCAGCGCCAGCACCACCCATAGATTTTGTATGAGTAGTTTCAAATTCATGAACCGCTGCGTTTGCATTTCCTATCAGTAAGATTACTGACAGAAACAAAATTTTCCGGATATAATCAATCATTAATAAACTTCCTTTTAGGAGATTATAATGAAGATTCGTCGCGCCGTCATCCCTGTGGCAGGAAAAGGAACAAGATTTCTTCCAGCTACTAAGCAAATACCAAAAGAAATGATACCGATAATAAATTTACCAATGATTCATTATGTAGTTGAAGAAGCAATATTGTCAGGTATCGAGCAAATTATTTTTATTACTTCTGCTGGTAAGCATGCAGTTGAAGATTATTTTGATCGCAATTTTGATCTAGAAGATTTTCTGGTGAAGAATGGAAAAATCAAAGAATTAGAATTAATTCAAAAAATTGGAAAGATGGTAGAGGTTACATCTGTAAGACAAAAAGAACAATTGGGCCTAGGTCATGCAGTTCTCTGTGCGAAAGAAGTTATTGGCAATGAGCCGTTTGCTGTGCTGCTTGGCGATGATATTATCGTCAATACAAAA
>JAVHRK010000009.1:0-6977 GCA_036171615.1 Bacteriovoracaceae bacterium | reverse complement strand
CTAACTAATGGCCGAACAGAAGGCTTTAACCGAGTTGCAAAATTGATCCAGAGAAACGCTTATGGTTTTAGAAATTTTGAAAACTACAGACTGAGACTCATTTACCAGACGATGTAGCAAACTATTCTAGAAAAAAGGCGCACGTTTCCCTCCCAAATATCTTTGGGTTGGGAATCTGTTTTTAAAAAACTGGATTTTAATTAAATTTTAGAGAGTTGGTGACGATAAGGTCATCGTACGAGAGTTTGAAAGTTCAAAAAGCTTTGTGATTCAGAGAAGTTCAGGTGGGTACCCACTGTCAAAAGAGTAGATCCATTAATTGTTTGTTAATGTTTTTGATTATTTTCTAGATTTATGGGGGTGCCATTTAAAACTTTTTTCTTCATTTAAAATGGCGGGATCAACCACACCCAACCTGAATATAGTATTCCTCCTCTCCAACTAGTCGTCAATACAGAGTTTATGTTCATTCCAGCCTTCAATGATCCTCTATTCCTCCATCAAAAATACATGGTAGAAATGCTCTCAATAGGTCAAATCTCGAAGCTCATAGGTTCCTCCAAAGACGCAGTAAGACATGGTCTCGCCAGACATAATATTGCGATACGAGAAAAGTCTCAGCACCATGGTCATCCGGCCCAAGCAAAATATGGCCAACGTGTGATAAAGGGCCGAATCATAGAATTTAAGGTAGAGCAGAGAGTTGTAACAGCAGTAAGGGAAATGCATGCCCAAGGACTGAAGCTGAGGCAAATAGCTAAGGTTTTAGATCAGATGGGGATTTCGACTAAGTGTCGAGGAAAAAAATGGCACCCGCAAATGATTAAGCGAATTATTGAAAATGAACTTATCTCGCTTGAAGCTGTTTCGGCTAAACAGTCTTAGGTAAATACCCGCCTACAGGTTAGGTAATGCACTTTTTAAAGATTTTTTAAAACCTCATAAGGTTAAGCTGCTTTTGATAATCAAAATTGATTAAAGGGGAGTTGGCGGTGTGGAGTTGTAAGTTTTGATAAAATTTACAAAGTTCTACCGGCAAGTTGGTGTTGGTTGAATATTCACGGTCAAAAGCAAAAATTAATCTTTGCTGAAGCTCTAAAGAAAAATCAAAATTAAAATTCATTTTATAACGATACGCTTTTTTCAGGATATAGAGATCACTAGGTGTATGTACGCAATTGACATCAAGGATTTTATTATTAAATAAATCAAAATAATTTTCGGAACATAAAACAATACTTTCTTCAACAAGGTAGCAAATTGCATCTAAACTAAAAAATGGAGTTAAGTATAAATTTTCTAAACTTGGTTGAAGATGTAATCCATTTTTAAATGCCCAGGTTTCTTCGATTGGCCATATATCAATACACCACTTATTCAAATAAATGCGAGCACCACCATACTTGTTTGTTACTCCATTATATTTTTTACTAAGAGCGGATAAATTAGCTCCAGATTTACATTCGATGACAAGATCAACATCTGAATTAAATTTACGTGCATCGTTGGTTAGAAAGTCCCGTATCATGCCACCAAAAATAGCGACTCTTCCTGTTTTTCTAGCTTCAGATAAAAAACCATGTAACTCTTCTCTTGAGGTACTTGAATATTCTAAATTTTCAGCTTCAGACAAAAAACTATGGAACTTTTCTTTTGAGGTGCTTGAATATTCTAAATAGTTTTTTAGCGACTTTTGTAACTTGTTCACTTCTATTAACTACCTTTTTGGAAAATAAGTTGTTAGCTCATCATTAAGAGCAACAGCAAAACCATCAGTCATTCCAGAGATCATGTCAGTTAGTAAGCGCAATTTAAAATATGCTTCCATCTCAGGATGCTTTTTTAATTCGCTTTCATAGATTCTTAAATAGTTTTTGGAGATTTTGCTAATAATATAATTTTCTTCAGGAGTTCTTTTTTTCCAGTTTTTATCAATAGCAGATATGCCAATCCAGAGAATATCCATAAGTGATTGAATTGTTCTTTTTCCTTTCAACTCCATTGTTAAAACAATTTGAGATCGGTAGGCATGTTCCCTTGCGAATGAAATCAAGTCTTCCTTGAGAACATTTAACCCAGATTTTTCAAATAGATCGACTTTCTTCATTTCGGTTAATTGATCAAATTCAATTATAAACTGATTACTTATTTGGGTGGCCATATATGAAATCAATTCAGCTCGCATTCTTTCCATTAGCAAAGTACTTAATTCGTTGGAGTGTAATTCCAGTGCTGAGTAATCATTAATTTTTCGTTCCGCAAATTGAATCATCTCTTTTATGTGAGGATCGTCAGTGCTTTTTTTCTGTGTTTCGGGATCAGTTTTTGTTTTTTTTAGATGAGCCACAAGATCAAAGAAAGAAACGATTTCTTTTTTTACGGCATCCTCAACGTCCATGATTGAATACGCAATATCGTCTGACGCTTCCATCAAATAGTTAAGAGGATGTTTTTTTCCTACTTGAAGACCTGTCTCTTTTAATACTTCTTCGGCTGCATCTTCCTCTGAAAAAAAATAGCCATATTTCTTTTCACCTGCGGATGAAGAGTAAGGATATTTTAAAAAGGAAGCAAGTGTGGCATATGTAAGATCAAGCCCTGCCTTATTGTTCATAAGTTGGAGCTTTGTAATTAATCTAAAACCTTGGGCATTTCCTTCAAAGTTTAAAAAATCCTGCCAATGGTTGTTCGCAACATTTTTTAAAACTACCTCCTTATTTATTTCAAACCAATCTCTTATGGATCCTTCACCTTGATGACCAAATGGTGGATTGCCAAAATCGTGCATGAGGGCAGCAGTTCTTAGTATCGGTGGTAATATTCTAATAAGATCTTTTTTTTGTAGCTTTTCTATTATCTCTTGGTTTGTCGCAATTTTAACTCCGAAATTCCAAGCTATATTTGCTACTTCTAAGGAATGGGTCAGTCTTGTGCGTACGCTGTCATTTTTTTCGAGAGGAAATACTTGGGTTTTATCTGCTAATCTTCTAAGAGGGGTTGAGAAGGCTATCCTGTCTTGGTCTTTTTCAAATTCGGTTCTTACATCGCCTGAATTATCGGTTTTTTTTACGGGATGCTCTTTTCTTTTTTCGGACAAGTATTTGTCCCAATTTGAAGTCATGGTAGCCCCCTTGAATACTTATAAATTTAGATTACTGAATGTTACATAATAGAGAGAAAATGGCCATCATGACTTGGTGTGCAACCAAGCGATATTAGCTTGTCAGCATACTTTTTTTAGGGTGCAGGGCGATAATTCTTTACCAGTAACAGTCATCATTTATCATTCAAATCAAACATAAAACAATCGGAGGGTCGATCATTGTGATCGGTTCCCCGATCTCTTCTCACAAAAAGGAATAATTAAACCGATTTTAATTTATATGAAAAAAATGAAGCTGGCCAAAGTTCTAAAAGTTCTAATTGATAGCGAGAAAATAACTTTAAGAAAGTTGTCTTCTAAAACAGGTGTGCCACAAGCAACGCTTTCTTCTTACCTCGCAGGTGGAAGTTCTAATAAAATGGAACATATTTTAGCTCTTGCTGAACACTTTAATGTTTCGATGGAGTTTCTGCTTTTTGGCGAAGAGAAAAAGCGTCCAAGTCTCGAAGACGTTTTCACGGAAGAGCTTTTCTCTGGTTGGTTAAAGGTGAAAATCGAACGAGCAATTCCTACAAAACATAAACACAAGATCATTGATGAAGATTAGCAATGTATTGATTTGGGACACAGTTCACTTAAGTAGCTTACTAGGAGCAACCGTATGAAGTTTTATTTAATACTCCTTTCTCTTACACTTACATGTCGCTGCTTTACTGTTATGGCCCAAGAAGATTCCACTGCTCCGACCAAAGTTCCAACAGCAGCAGAGCTTCTCGACAAGGTTGAATCAAATTCAGCATATAAAGAAGTTATGGACAAGGGATTCGGGGAAAAAAATAAAGGACTTGATCTGGCAATATTGGAAGTGATGGCCACAAAAGAATTAACTGAACAAACTGCAAGTGGATTATCAGATGCACAGCTAGATTTGACAGGTTTCATAATGGCCTACGGGAAAAATGCAAGGAGCTTACCCGAAAAATTAATAGCCGCTTTTCGTAAAAGTCCAAATCTTCGCTATACAACAAAGAGCGCAACCCTCTGGGAGGAAAAAGTTGGTGAGTATATTTCTTACTCTTGTTTTGAACCAGCAATGGATCCTGTTGTTGTTTTCCCTGAAGGAAAAGATCGAAAATTTGCAGATGGAAAAATATATGCACAGATTGTTAATTTAGATAATTTAGCGAAAGGGCGGGCGGATTTCCAATTTATGCCAAGGGGACTTGTTAGGAAAGATCGTCGAGATATGGCTAGTGACGGAAGAAAATTTGAGAAGGCTCTCGATACTTTAAAAGCCGGAAAAATTAGCGATTCAACTATGAAGTTAGAAGATCTAAAGCAAAAACTTATTGATTCAAAAAGTAAGACAATTTGGATTACCGTGCATCCATGGAACATTACGAAGAGCGAAGAAATTGCAGGAGGAAAAGGGGTAGTGCTCAATATTGAGAATAAGCAGCAACCTTCTCCGCCAATGATAGTTAAAATTCCGTTTAAAGAGTTTGTCCAACACGCAAAACTAGCTGGTTGGGAAGGTAAAAATAGACCAGGTTGCGAAGAAGGAGATGGAATAGAAATAATTACTGAAATCAAAGGAAAAAAAACGATTACCAATGAGAAGGGTGTTTTGATTGAGGCCGCAATTCTTGAGGCGGTAGCCATTGATGATGGATATGGCGTTTATGAAAAATAACTTTTCTTATTAAAGATAGGTTTAAAAATGAAGATTAGTTTATTCCTGTTACTTTTTTCCTTTTCAGTTTTTGCTGATGAAAATAATTGTGACCATGACAATAAAACTTTCAGATGCGTAAAATATATTAAAAATTATGACGCCGATAGTATCACTTTTGAAATTCCCAATGTTCACCCTTTGCTCGGGGATAAAATTTCAATCAGAGTTTTAGGTCTTGATACACCAGAAATTAATGGAAAAAATATTTGTGAAAAAAATAAAGCCAAAGAGGCCAGAGATTTTGTCACTAAGTTAATGACCACTGCAAAGAGAATAGATCTTGAAAGTATCAAGCGAGATAAATATTTTCGTATTGATGCAGACGTAAGGATTGATGGTAAAAGCCTCACTGAAGTCCTGCTAGAAAAAGGATTCGCTTACCCATACTGGGGAAAAACTAAGCGACAAGTCGATTGGTGCAAGCCTTTAGAAGACCAAAGAGTTCCAGCGTCAGAACATACCAAATAACAGGAGTTAGAAATGGCAAAACTAAGATTTGGGTTATCGACATGGTCATGGGGATACAAAGTTGATGGAAAAAATATGGGGACTGGATTTTTTTGTGTAGAAGACAATGGATCTACGTTAGCAGTTAAAAGTTTATTTGATTCAGTTTATCTTTGCGAAATTTCTGATATTGCAGAATTTTCAATTGATAAAAAAATTATGAAGCTAATATCTAACAAGGGACAGGTATTTGAATTAAATGCTAAAAATTCTGATCTCGATCAACTAAAAAATTTTCTTGCTCATTCAGGAGTGGCAGATAAAACTATAGTATTTGCAAAAATAAATCAGTCATCCATAAAACCTGCGTCTGAAAAAAGAAAAATTGCGATTCTCGCCGGATTGGTAATTACTATCGTAGTAATTAGCACTAAAGAGACGACGAGAGAGAACGTTGCAAACCCGAGCAATCAAGAACCACTTCACGCAGAAAAAGTAATCTTTGATAAAAATTTAGGCACACGAGCAAGAGTTCCCGCAAGTTTTGATCAGAAGATTGTTCAGTTTTTTCTCGTAAGTAAAAAAAACATGGGCGGTCAGATTGAAGTCTATTTCGTGAATCCTAAAGAAAAAGATCTCTATAAATTGACAAAAGAATGCGTTGAAAATTACTTGGGCCAATATAAATCAGTTTTTTGCTATGGATTTTCCAGCCAAAAGGATTTTAATTATGCTGAGATTGACAGAAAAAATGGCGGTATGAATCGTCTTTGCTATAAGGCATCTTATGGTAAAGCTATTTCGGGCAATGTAGTTCTTGATATAAATGATAATGGCCAAATGCTTAGGACAGATAAATGTCCAAGTTCACTGTGAAAACATAATCTCAATTATATTTATCGCTAGTGACAACGTACGGATTTTACACATGACGTACGGAACCCGATCGGATCCGATCGGGACTACTCTGGAACAAAAGTAATCACGAACGGATACGATCGTCCCCGTTCTGATACGTTCGTGACCGTACGGACTTATTTGTCACTCCAACTCATCAGCAGATTTTTTAATTTTCGATACTTCTTTTTCAGCAATAGCAAAATGTTACAATAAACAATTATAACAATCAGGTATTACATTGGAGAAATTAATGAGCAATGATCGTGATTACCTCAAAACAAAAAACAATTACGATCTTATGGAAGTGCGTTCAGCTCTTCAAAAAATGATTCGCAGAGGAAAGCTAGAGGAGTCAATGTACTGGGCCGTAGAATTATATGAGTCTGGATTTGAAGCATATTTAATCTACACGCTCAGTGTAATTTCTGCGGAAGATGTGGCCCATTACAACCCAGCAACTTACGCTGCAATTAACTCAAGTCTTAATCTTTGGCATTCACTCCTGACGGAAAGAAAGAAAAAGAAACAAAGAACTGAGTTGAGGCCGGCACTTGGTACCATCATCGTTATGTTAGTTTCTTCTCGCAAAACCCGCATTGGAGATGATTCGTGGCAATGGGTAGAAATTCAGCGCAAGAATGGCTTGTGGCTCGATTTGCCGGATGTGTGTTTCGATGAGCACACCAAAAAAGGAAAGGAGATGGGGCGTAGCTATCGCTATTGGGTAAAACAATCTTCTAAAATTTATCCTAAAGCCACGGCTGAAGAATTAGGAGTTAAAACTGATTACAG
>JAVHRK010000008.1:0-1374 GCA_036171615.1 Bacteriovoracaceae bacterium | reverse complement strand
AGTCATCAATAAAGCTTGAACGAGTGGCACTTTGATTAAAATAAAGTTTGGTAAAACTATTTTGAGCAATAGCATGCCCGATTGGCGTTTGAACAAAATCTTCTAATCCTTGAGAAATTGCAATGGCAGAAGCCCCATGTTTCCTGAAGGTTCTAAAACACTCCGTGATGTAGTCCGCATTTTTATTTAAGAAGCTCCATACTTCATCAAAAATAAAAACTCGTTTTCCTTCTAAATGTTTGAAGCATTCAATTAAGTAAATAATTAATGGTGCTTTTATTTTATCTGGATAAAGCGAAGTATCGACATAAGTCAGCTTAGTTAAAGTTCTCGTCTCATTGTCAAAATATTCCCATAGCTCACTAAAATAAAGGTCAAGGTCAGGAATTTCCAAACTCATTCGAGTAATTAAATCTCGAAATGAGTTGCTGGTTTCAATGTATTCAGAAATTAGAGAAAAAATCTTCCCTTCCATTTTTGAAGATAATTCGTTTTCAGGAATGACGCTTGTGATGAGTTCTTTTAAGTAATGGGCCGATTTAAATTGCATTGGATTAAATGAGAGACTTAAAGAATCACCGCCGAGATATTTTGCCGTCTTTTTAAATGAATTACCTAAATCTAAAACAATAGCTGAAGAATCGTTCTTAATTTCTTCTTTTAAAATCTTCTGGGCAATCATGGATTTTCCAGTTCCTGATTGCCCAGTAATTAGGACATTGAAGTTTAAGGCCGAATCATCAAATAGATTAAAATAAATTTCATTCCCTCTTTGAGATCGTAGTGCAACTCCGTTTGAGTGGAGCTGATCACATAAAAGAGGGAGCATGTTTGTCAAATAGGTAGTAGGTGGCTCATGCACTCTTTTATAAGTGGGTTTTACTCCAAATAAAATGGATAGAAATAATGCTTTTAATCCAACAGTCTCAATTAGCGGTTCAATTTCAGCTTGTTTTAAATTTTTAATTAGTTCATTCGTTTTTAAATTTAATTCAAGTTCTGTTTCGGCCCTAACAATAAACCATGCTTCTACGGCAAATAGTGATTCTTCTCCATTAATCATGGCCTCTGTCATTCTTTCTGATTCAGTAAAACTTGTCTCTGATTCAATATTTCTAATGTGTGAATATAAGTTAGAATGATGAAGTTTTCTTTGGGTATTGATCTTTCTTTTTGCCAGTGCTGGATCAGTCCTCTTAAAAAATAGGCAAAAGTCACCAAAGTTCATTAAGTCTGATGGGCCTAGTTTTTTTGAAAGCTCATAGATATTTACCAATCTAAAATAAATGCCATTTACTTTGACGTAATCATCTTTTAGTAAAGAGTCAGAATAGACTTTGCCAAGTCCTATAATGAGTTCATTGGGGGCATCAA
>JAVHRK010000007.1:0-1398 GCA_036171615.1 Bacteriovoracaceae bacterium | reverse complement strand
TGATCTGTACCCTTAAAAGTAGACAATAAAATAAAGGCCCTATCATAATATGATAGGGCCTTTTTACTTATTGGAGTCTTTTTGTGCAGAATTTTACACCGAACCAAAAAAAGGTTCTTTTAGAGAACCCAAATGTACTAAAAATTACTGAAAATCACCTAGTCTTTATCCCTGAATTTAAAATTAAAGCAGTCGAATTTTATTTAAAAGGAATGAATGCTGATGAGATTTTTATTTCTCATGGATTTGATGCCAACTATTTTGAAAAAGATTATTTTCGATCTAATTTAAAACGCTGGAAAATTAAATACGAGACAGAAGGAAAAAATTCTTTAAAAGAAGAAACTAGAGGCAACACAGGTAGACCAAAATCAGTTGATCTAGATAATTATTCAATAGAAGATTTAAGAGCAATTGTATTTATTCAAGATGAGATCATTGAAGAACTAAAAAAGAAGAAGGCCTTAGCAAAGAAAGGACTTTTAAAGTAATTGCTAAGGCCCGTGAGCATCAAGATTCATTTTCACTCTATAATGTATGTAAAAAATTAAAAGTAAGTCGTAGTGGTTTTTATAAATCACAAGCAAACTCTTTACACGCGGATAAAGATCAAAATTCCTATGAACTTATTAAAGAAGTTTTTGATGATAAAAAATCGAAAGTAGGAATAAGACAAATCAAAATGCTCATCAATGATCGCTATAAAATAGTAATGAATAAGAAGAAAATAGCTCGAATAAAAAACAAATTCCAGCTCGTTACAAAAATAAGAAGAAAAAATGTCTATAAGAAATTTGCCAAGAAAACTCACGAGCATCAAGCATGTCCAAATTTTCTAAATAGAGAATTCACTAGATCAAAACCTGATGATGTTTATTCAACAGACATAACTCAGTTTAACTATGGAGAAGGAAAAAAAGCTTATCTCGCTGTTTTCAAAGACCTTGGAACAAAAGAGATTGTCGCTTCAGAAATATCAAACCGAATAAACATAGATTTAGTTAATAGTGCACTTGATAAAGCACTAGTTAAATTAAGCCACAAGAAACGCAAAAACTTGATGATTCACTCTGATCAAGGCTTTCACTTTACTCATTTTAAATACAGAGAAAAACTGAACGAAAATGGAATAACCCAGTCAATGTCGAGAAAAGGAAACTGTATCGACAATGCTCCAGTTGAAAGCTTTTTTGGCTATTTAAAGGATCATGTTGAACTTAAAGAGTGTGATAGTTTTGAGAAATTGAAGAATAAGGTGACAAGAGAAATTGAATATTATAACAACGAACGACCAATGTGGGATCTCAAAAAAATGCCCCCGAGTTTATATCGGAGGCACCTTGAATCTTAACTTTTTTGGCCTTTATTAACCTGTCTACTTTTAAGGGTACAGATCAT
>JAVHRK010000006.1:0-7139 GCA_036171615.1 Bacteriovoracaceae bacterium | reverse complement strand
TGCAACTTTAATTACTGACAATTTTTCAGCAGTCGGCACTTGAAAACTCAACTGGCTTTAGTATAAGTTAATTCTATTTTCTGCGACTGCCTTTGTTGGAATTACAACTGAAGGCAGTAGGAGAATTAATAACACCAAATAAAAACACAGCCAGATCATTTCTCTGGCTGTGTTTTTTATAGACTGCAAGAAAAATCAAGTTCACCAATATGAACAAGTCCTGTTTTTCCTTCTAGAATTTGATTATCAACTTCCATAGGTGCAGAAAAACCTTGTACTGCATACGAAGTAAAATTAGGAGCATCCTGAGCAGGAAGTTTGGTCGCAACTAAACTTCTCATTCTGGAATTGTAAAGTCTTACTCTTACAGTTGCTACATCTTGGCCTTTCATAGCAAGATAAAGGGTATTTAGAATGTGACTATTGCTAGGAGCATTTTGTACCTTGTTGCAAGTTACAATTGCGGTGTCTGCCATTACGGTAGAAGTAGAAAGAGAAAGAGTCAGTACAAATAAAGTTAACAATAATTTTTTCATAAAAACCTCCGTTAAAAAATTTTTAACACCGCACAAGATTTTTTTCAATTGTTATTTACTTATTTAGTCATAGTTTAATTTAGTAATACTAAATCATCAAAAGGCATTGGTGTGTGTTTTTAGATTATTCTAATTTACAGAATCAGATTAATTAGACAAAGACAAAATTCAAGTGATATTTTTAATATATGAATACTTTAGCAACACTATTTATTTTATTAACAGCTATTTTACATTGTTTGTTTTTTAAACTTGAGAGCATAGATTTTATGAGTGAACGGACTCTTAAAAGATTTGGTTTGAATACAGAGCAGGGATCAATTGTCAGAGTGTGGGCATTCAATCAAGGGTTTTATAATCTTTTTCTGGCATTGGGACTTTTTTTTTCGCTTTTTCTTCTACATGGAAAACATCCTGAGTCAGGACAAATTCTTGCCGGTTTTATTTTATTACTCATCAGTGGAGCTGGTGCTGTTCTATTTATTTCATCTCCTAAAAAATACGTCGCGGCTATTTTGCAGTCATTACCTGCTCTATTGGGGTTCTTAGCTGTTATAAACCTCTAAAAAAGGCCAACTCGTTCACGGTTCGCTTTCGGACGTAGTTATAAAAATTAACTTAAGAAATTAATCATTTACGACCGATAAGGATTTGCAGGCATACAAGAAAGAGTGTTTATCTTTTTAGAATGATTAAGATTTTTTGACTTACCCACTGCCAACCTAGTATATCCGGTACTTTTACTCCTTTATATCAATACTCCAAAGGCCCGCAAAATTTCCGCAGAAATCCTTTATCGCTTTTTCATTTTAAAAACCTATCTAGTTGGCTTAAATGAACGTCAGATTGGCGCTCTCAAGGGTTATTACCGCCAAAAAATGAAAGATCCGTAGTCTGCTTTTTTATTTTGAACATATTTATTTACCATTCCATATTGTCCTTTATAACCTTGAGTAATTATTTCTTCATAAATTCTTTGCGAAGTGAGATTGTATTTTTCTAAACGATTATCAATATAATTTTTATAATCATCTAAAATAGAATTAGATTTTTTTCTTTGATATTTTTTAAAATTATTTTGTGAAAGAGTTTTTCTAATTGTTTTTCGTTCAATGCCAAGTCGTTTTGATATTTAAGAAATAGATAAACCTGACTTTTTTAATTCCCTAATCATTTTCCAATCCTCCAAAACTAGCATTGATTCCTCCTGAATTAATGTTTATTAATTCATTGTACCAACGCTAGGCGTGGGGAATTTTCAAATAAAATTTTTGGGGAGTATTCCAGTAAAATTCATAGGTTTCTAGGCAAAAAAAAAGACCATCGAGATGGCCTTAAGTATTTAAAATTATTGAATAAAAATGGTGGGCGTTGAGGGGATCGAACCCCCGACATCTACCTTGTAAGGGTAGCGCTCTCCCAGCTGAGCTAAACGCCCTCAATTGGTGAGATTTAATTTAGGCGATAGGCCGTATTTCGTCAACATAAAAAAGGGCCTGTTGAACAGGCTCTTAATTTTTTTTAATTTGCTACTTCGATGGCCCTATCTACTCCGCCATCAACCACTTTCAGACCTACTACCTGCATAAATTTTTCTGGCTGAACAATGTCTAGGGCAAGTCTTAAAACCTCTTCTACGTGTGAACATGGATGAATTTCAATTCCATCTTTAATCTCGTCTGATATTTCAGCAAGATCTTTCACATTTTTCATTGGTATTATCACTGTTTTGATACCTGCATGTTTTGCTGCTAAAAGTTTTTCTTTTAGCCCTCCAATTGGCAGTACACGTCCTCTTAAACTTACTTCACCAGTCATCGCCACATTTTGTAAAACTTTGATACCAGCTATTGCTGAAGTCAAAGCAGTTACCATAGTTACGCCGGCCGAAGGTCCGTCCTTAGGTGTTGCTCCGTCTGGTACATGGATATGAATATCATTTTTTGTATACCATTCAGCACTCACTCCTAAGCGCGGTGAAATTGAGCGTACAAAGCTTAAGGCAGTCTTAGCTGACTCTTGCATTACATCACCTAGTTTACCGGTGATCTGTAATTTTCCATTTCCTTCAACTGTCGCAACTTCAATATGCAGAAGTTCGCCACCAACAGAAGTCCATGCAAGGCCATTTACCAGACCAATTTGTGCTCCAGATTCGATATCAGTTGAATCAAATCGACGTGGCCCTAAATATTTAGGTAACTGCTTTGAAGTTACATTAAATTTTTTGCCCGCAGATATTTCTTTTGTCACAACTTCGGTTGCAATTTTTCTAACAACATTATTTAACTGTCTTTCGAATTCACGAACTCCAGCTTCTTTTGACCAACCTCTTATTATGTCCATCATACATGTGTCGCCAATTTGCACTTCATGATCAACAAGGCCATTTGATTTTACTGCTTTTTTCAATAAATATCTTTTTCCAATTTCTAACTTCTCTTGTGGAGTGTAGCCAGAAAGGTGAATTATTTCCATACGGTCACGAAGTGGACCAGGAATTTTAGATAAATCATTTGCAGTCATAACAAACATTACTTTTGATAAATCGTATTCCACTTCAATATAATGATCAGAAAAAGATTTATTTTGTTCAGGGTCTAACACTTCTAGCATTGCTGCGGCAGGATCCCCTCTCATATCTGAAGACATTTTATCTATTTCATCAAGTAGAATCATTGGATTTGATGTTCCTGCTTTTTTAAGCGCCATCATAATTTTTCCTGGCATTGCTCCTACATATGTTCTTCTGTGACCGCGAATTTCAGATTCATCGCGAACGCCACCTAATGAAATACGTTGAAAACTTCTACCAAGTGACTCAGCTAAAGATTTAGCAATTGAAGTTTTACCAACACCAGGAGGTCCTGATAAGCATAAAATTGTTCCTTTGCCTTCTTCTTTTAGTAACGATCTTACTGCTAAATATTCAACAATTCTTTCTTTAACATCTTTCATTCCATAATGATGATCATCAAGAATTTCTCTAGCTCTTGTTACAGAGTTATTGTCATTAGTATATTCATCCCACGGAAGTGATAACATCCAATCAATATAATTTCTCACAACTGCTGATTCAGCAGACATTGGAGACATTGATTTTAGCTTTTTTAATTCTTTCGTTGTTTTTTCTCGAGCTTCTTCTGGCATTTTTTTAGCAGCAAGCTTTTCTTCCATTTCTTGAATATCAGTTTTGCCATCATCTTTTTGGCCTAACTCTTTTTGAATAGCATTCATTTGCTCATTCAAATAATATTCTTTTTGTGATTTTTCCATTTGGGTTTTAACACGTGTTCTAATACGTCTCTCAACATTTATGATTTCAATTTCACCTTGCATTTTTTCTAATAATAATTCTAGTCTTCTGCCTACTTCTACAGCTTCTAAAATTTCTTGCTTCTCATTAATTTTCATAGTGAGATGAGCAACCATAATATCAGCTAGACGGGAAGGATCTGTAATTGAAGAAATACTCATCAAGAGCTCAGGTGGAATTCTTTTATTCAACTTCACGTACTGCTCAAAGATTCCTTTGATACTTCTGATTGTTGCTTCAAGAGTTACTGGGTCTTTAGTTTCTGATGCGCACTTTTCAACTTCTGCAAAATATCCTTCTGCTCCCGATTCAAATTTTTTAATTTTTGCTCGGTACTTTCCTTCTATTAATACTTTTACAGTATTATCTGGAAGTCGAAGCATTTGAATAATGTTAACTACAACCCCGATGTCATAAACATCTTCTTGATCTGGATTGAGAACACTAGCATCCTTTTGAGTTACCAAAAAGATTTCGTTGTTGTTTCGTTGAGCTTCCTCAAGCGCAGAAATTGACTTTTCTCTGCCTACAAAAAGTGGAACCACCATGTGCGGAAAGATGATCATGTCCCGTAAAGGAAGCAAAGGGAACTTTTTTGATTCTGACCGAGCTTGCGACATAGTACCTCCTGCACTATTTAATTACGACTTCAGTTTCTAGCTATCAATTCTTGATCACTATAAAACCAAAGGGCCTTAATAAAATTGTGACATAGAAATCGCATCACGGTCAAAAGAAAAGAAGAGGCATTAATTGCTTAACTGTGGAATATTAAATAAATACAGGTTAGTTGAATATTAACTAACCTGCAGTTATTTCATTGTTTTATGATAGGGGCACTTTGTAAGAATTAGTAAGTTGAAAAAAATTTAAAGTTACTTCACTAAACCTGATCTTTTTAATAATGCTTGTGGTGTAGGTTTTTTTCCTCGAAATGCTACGTATAAATCCATTGGATGAACACTTCCACCTTTTGAAAGGATGTGCTCTTTAAATTTATTTGCGACCTTTCTATTAAAAATTCCTTCTTCTTTAAAATATTCAAAAGCATCAGCATCTAAAACTTCTGCCCATTTATAAGAGTAATATCCAGCTGAATATCCACCTTGAAAAATATGAGAAAACGCAGAAGAAACACTTGTTCCATTTATACTCGGAAGAAAATCTGTTGCTTCAGCAATCTCTTTTTCAAAAGCTTCAATATCTACAATTGAAGTTGGGTCTTCTGTATGCCACCCCATATCCAACATCGCCAAGCCAAGTTGCCGAAGAGTTGCTCTCCCCTCTAAAAATGAAGCTGAATCTTTTAATTTTTTAATTAGTTCAGCAGGAATTTTTTCTTTAGTCTCATAATGTTCAGCAAATAAATCCAAGCATTCTTTTTCGTAGGCCCAATTTTCTAATATTTGAGAAGGAAGCTCAACAAAATCCCAATAAACATTTGTTCCTGAAAGTGATTCATAATATGTATTTGCCAGCATTCCATGGAGTGCATGTCCAAATTCATGAAACAATGTTGTAACTTCTCCATGAGTAATTAATGATGGCTTGGTTGCTGTTGGTTTTGTAAAATTACAAACGATTGAAATATGTGGCCGAATATTTTCGCCATTATGAATTTTTTGTCCGCGAAAACTTGTCATCCAAGCACCATTTCTTTTTCCAGCACGTGGAAAAAAATCTGCATAAAAAACAGCTAAATGTTTACCGTTTTCATCAAGTACATCATAGGTTTTGACATCACTGTGATAAACGGGAATATCATTTCTTACATTAAAAGTTAGTCCATATAATTTTTGAGCAACTTGAAAGACTCCACTAATAACATTTTCCAATTTAAAATAAGGACGTAATAGTTCATCATTAACTTGGAACTTTTCACTTTTTAATTTTTCTGCATAAAAAGCATTATCCCATTTTTGATAATCTTTCAGTCCATCAATTTTTAAAGCATAAGCTTTAAGTTCTTCTGTTTCACTGAATGCTGCTTCTTTTGCATGTTGAAGCATATCATCTAGAAACTTTTCAACCGTTTCAGGATGTGCGGCCATTCGTTCTTCTAAGACAAAATGAGCATGTGATTCGTATCCCAAAAGTAATGCTTTTTCATGACGAATTTTTGCAATCTCTTTAATATTTTTTGCATTACAAAGCTCATCACCTTTAAAAGCTTTAGTGGCATTGGCCATATACATTTTCTGACGAAGATTTCTTTTTTCTGAATAAGTTAAAAATGGTCCCAAGCTTGGATAATCGAGAGTAAAGGCCCATTTACCTTCATGCCCTTTTTCTTTTGCGACCTCACCAGCCGCTTCAATTAGATCTGCAGGAAGACCTGCAAGATCTTCTTTACTATCTAGTATCATCATAAATTTTTGAGTTTCTTTTAGAACATTATCTCCAAACTGAAGAGAAATAGTTGAAAGTCTTGAAGACATTTCTCGTAATTTATTTTTATCCGCTTCATTTAAGAGCGCTCCATTTCTTACAAAACCTTTATAGTTTTTTTCAAGTAAAAGCTTTTGTTCTGGGTTTAAATTAAAAGAATCTTTTGCTTCCCAAACTTTTTTAATTTTGTGAAATAATTGTTCATCCAAGCTTATATCATTAGAATACTCTGTTAATAATGGAGAAAATTCCTTAGCTATATTTTGAAGGTCATCATTAGACTCTGCTCCATGTAAATTAAAAAATATACCAGAGATTGTTTCAATTTCTGGGCCGGCATTTTCTAAAGCTTCCATTACGTTCAGAAAAGTTGGCTCGGCCTTATTAGATTTAATATCTTCAATTCGTTTTTTTGCAAGAACGATTGCCTCTTTAGCTGCAGGTAAAAAATGTTCCGGCTTAATTTTATCAAATGGAACTGTCTCAAACGGTGTATTAAATTTTTCTAATAAAATTTTCATCTAAATTTCTCCAGTTAAATTATTATAAATGAGCGTCACCTTTTTGTTGATGAATAAATTCATCAGCAGTGAGGTAAGAACATAGATCTAGGCTAGTCTTATACTTAGTTTTTTTATGAAGCCCATCAGTCGCATCACATGAACATGCTAAATCTTTCATGAATTGAAAAAATTTCGCTCCAGTTTCTGCGCTCATAAGATGTTCCATTTGGCATGAATCATTTTTGGCAACTTCATCTTCAACACCGACAAAATCTCTTAAAAAGTAATAAAGCAAAGTACGTGATGAAAGTATCCGATGAACTTCCTCATGCCCTTCTTTCGTTAATAAAACAAACTTGCAATCTGCTTCATCTTCTATAAAGTTTTTTTTCTTCA
>JAVHRK010000005.1:38732-68061 GCA_036171615.1 Bacteriovoracaceae bacterium | reverse complement strand
GTGACGTTGCAGGGATGGGCGCAGATATTTTTGAATCAATGGTAGCTGCAATTGTTGCAACTATGGCCATTGCTCTTACTGTTCCAGGAGATGCTCTTTCACGATTAGTGATAAATTCAGGTGATATTGAAGCTACTCGTTTATTAGGAGTTGGCCTACCACTTCTTTTATCTGCTTTAGGATTGTTAATTTCTATTGCAGTTATTTTTCTTGCACGTTCATTTAAAAATTCTCATCCAGCTACAGTTTTGAGAAACGCTTTAATCGTTCCTCCAGTTATTCTAACTGTTGCAAGTTATATTTTAATGCCAATGTTTGGATTATCTCAAAGTGTAACAGTATCACTTGCAGCTGGTGCATTTGGTGGATTATTAATAGGACTTATTACAGAATACTACACAGCTCATAGACCTATTCGACTTGTTGCTGAAGCAGCACTTACCGGTGCAGGTACAGGTGTTATTCGTGGACTAGCAGTGGGAATGGAATCAACAGCTATCCCAATGTTTATCGTTGTTGTTGCGGCGTATTTTGCTGATCAGGCCTTAGGTCTTTATGGTATCGCACTTTCTGCTGTAGGAATGCTTGCAGGTACAGCAGTTGTTATGACTGTTGATGCTTACGGGCCGATTGCAGATAATGCTGGTGGTATTTCAGAAATGTCTGGTCTTGGAAAAGAAGTTCGTGACATCACTGATGAATTAGATGCAGTTGGAAATACAACAGCAGCAATTGGAAAAGGTTTTGCGATTGGTTCTGCCATCTTAACTGTTATCGCACTTTTCTCTGCATTCAATATTGAAGTTAATCATATTCGTGAAGGTGCAGGCCTTGCGAAAATGTCTCTTGATTTAACATCAGCAAAAGTTTTAATTGGTATATTGATTGGATCTGTTCTTCCGTTCTTAGTTGGTTCAACGACTATGACAGCAGTTGGAAAAGCAGCTCAAGAAATCGTAAAAGAAATTGCTCGTCAGTTTAAAGAAATAAAAGGACTACGAGAAGGAACAGCAGAACCAGAACCTGCAAAAATAGTTGATATCGCGACTAAAGCGGCATTAAAAGAAATGGTTTTACCAGGAATGATTGCAGTTTTTTCTCCAGTAATTGTAGGTTTCTTGATGGGACCTCAGGTTTTAGCTGGAATGTTAGCTGGATCATTAGCTGTTGGAGCAACCATGTCACTTTTCATGGCAAACGCTGGTGGAGCTTGGGATAATGCTAAAAAGTTTATTGAAAAAGGTGGATTGCCTGGTCATCCAAAAGGCTCAGATGCTCATAAGGCAGCTGTCGTTGGGGATACAGTAGGAGATCCATTTAAAGATACGTCTGGACCTGGTGTGGCCATTTTAATTAAGGTTATGTCGGTAGTTTCGTTATTAATTGCACAATTAATTGCCACTATTGGTGGATAAAATGAAGGGCCTTCGGGCCCTTTTTTTTGGTTTAAAATTAAGTCTGAAAATTAAATAAATTTTTTGAATTTTGATAAACTTGCAGTAAAAGATTTTCTACAGAAATATTTTTTTCTGTAGAAATTTTCTGAGCAATAAACGGCAAATAGTAGGGAGCATTTTCAACCCCTCTATAGGGTTCAGGTGTTAGGAAAGGCGCATCAGTTTCAAGTAGAATATTTTCAAGAGGGGTTAAGTGTAGTGCCTCTCGAACATTATGGGCATTTTTAAAAGTTATGATCCCATTGAATCCAATATAGAAATTTAAATCAATGGCTATTTTTGCCAATTCTAGTCCAGAGGTAAAGCTATGAATGACACCTCCACGTTTTAAATGAGGAGCAAAGTTCTTTATTATTGCAATTGTATCTTCATCTGCATCTCTTGTATGAATGACTACTGGTAAGTGATGATCGACGGCCATTTGAAGTTGTTCTTCAAAAGCAATTAATTGATTTTCACGTGGTGATTTTGAGTAGTGGTAATCTAAACCTATTTCTCCCACTGCCATGATTTTGTTATGAGTAAGGTTAGAATTTATTTTTTCTTTAACTTCTTGATTCCAGTCTTTAGCATTATGCGGGTGAATCCCTTGTGTACCAAAGATCGTTGGGAATTGGTCTATAAGAGAAATCACGTTTTCTAAGTTATCTGGTGATACAGCAATGGTAATCAACTTTTCAATGTTTTGATTGAGCGAGGCCGTTACTATTTCATCTGCCGATAAATGTTTTAAATAATCAAGATGAAAATGAGTTTCAATGATCGGCCAACTATAAAGTGGAATAGATGGCCTGGGCTTACTCATTGTTATTTTGCTCTTTTAATTATTTCATCAAAAATTGCACTTAATTGATCGAGAGGTATAACACCTTCAATCTTGGCCCCATTGATTAAATAACTAGGAGTCGAGCGAATATTAAATGGAGTTGCCGCTTTGATTAAAGCTAAAACTTTGTCTTTTGTTGCTTGTTCGGCCACACATTTTTCTAAGTTATTTTTTTTGATATATTCATCAACAAAGCCAGATTCAAATTTATCTTGGTTGTGAAAAAAATCATCGTGAACTGTCGCAAATTGTGCAACTGGCATACAGCTTGCGGCGTAGGCGGCCTTGCAGGCATACTGATGCATAGGTCTTTCAATACTTGGATTACATGACATATCTAAAGGATAAAAGAAATATTGAATATCAACTTTGCCGGCGTAGCGAGCAGCAATTTGCGGAACAAGTTCTGAAAATGCTTTACAAGCAGGACATTCAAAATCTGAAAAAATAACTATTTTAATTGGGGCATTAGGAACGTCAGTTATTTTGTAGATAGAAGAAATAGCAGGTGAACCTAAATCTTTTAATTTATAATATTGGGTAATAATATCACTGCTGACTTCTTTTTGAGTTTTCTCTTTTTCAGAAACTATGTTTTTCATTACTAGACTTGAAATAATTACAATGACTGCAAATGCCGCGAGGTAACCAAAGTGTGGTTTGTAGTTTTCGCTATTTTTAAAAAAAACAAAAAGTAAAAGTCCTGAAGTGATATAATAGAGTGAGCAAAAAGGACAAAGGCCATGCAAGATCACAAGTGAGTACATGAATAAAGCAAAACAGCCAATGGCATTTGCTAGTAAGGTGAAAAATATAGTTCTTTCAAATTCTTCAGTTTTTATGACCATCCCTGCAAGTGCTAAAAATCCAATAATAGCTCCATAAAGAGCAATGGGAATCCCTGCGATATTAGAAAATTGTGAAATAGTAGTTTTGCTGCAATTAAAAAAGCTATTAATATTACAAAGGGATTTACCTTCAAGTCCTGTAGGGAATTTAATATCAAAATAATGCTGAGTTAGATAAATAGAAAAACCAATCATTAATGTAGATAAAATAATTAAAGCAATCGTCGCATTGACTGAAGCATCTTGATAAATAGATTTTTGTTTCATGCTAAATTTCCTTTAGGAAGATAAATATTCCAATTTCTATCAGTTGTTTTATTACGTCTAAAGCTTGCAAATAATTCATTTGAAAAAGTACATATTCCACAATCTTGAATTTCTATTTCAGGATAAAGTTTCTTTAATTGTGTGCGAACTTCTAATGTTAAGTCAAAAAATAATTTATTTTCAATTTTAAGAAAAGAATCTGATGTTGGAAAGTTGTTTTTAAAGTCAGTTTGAACTTCATACTGATTGACTCTAATATGTGGGCCAATATAGGCCATTAGGGGATTCATCTCTACAATATGTGAATTTCCTAAAATATTATTTTGTAGGCCTTTCCATCCAGCGTGAATTACTGCATGACTCTTTTTTCCTAAGATTACGATAGGAAGGCAGTCAGCTGTTAGGATTGCTAAATTTAATTCAGTTGTTCCAATAAGTGCATCACCTTCATTACCGGCCTGAAGTTCGTTTAGGATAATATTTGAGTGAATTTGTTTAACAGTTAAAACATCAAATTCTGGTTTTGCAGAATAAACTTGAAAAATTCCTCTTGGAAGTTTTGTTTCAAATAAAAGATGCGATTTCATTACTGTCCAGTGCGAGAAAGTGCTAAAACGTCTTGGAATATTTTAGGTGGTGGTACTTCAAATTGCAATTTCTCATGAGTTATTGGATGAGTTAGTGCTAAAAATTTTGCATGCAAAAATGGATGTGGGTAATCACTGATTAATTCTTGATAGAGTGGACCTAGACGTAAGAGTTGGTCACGTGGGCAACCGTATAAAGAATCACCTAAGAGTGGTTTTCTTAATATGTCTGAAGCGTGTACACGAATTTGGTGTGTGCGGCCTGTTTCTAATTTAAATTCTAAATGAGAATGATTTTTAAATGTTTCTAAAGTTTTATACAAAGTAATTGCATGCTTTCCTTTAGTAACGTTGGCCTTCATTTTTAATCGATTATTTTTATCGCGTCCAATTGTGCTCTTTATAATCCCTGGGGTAACAAATTTAGTGCCCATGATAATTGCTTGATAATATCTTTCTAAATTGTGAGTTGAAAAGAGAAGAACTAATCCTTCGTGGCAGGCCTGAGTCTTGGCCACAACCATAACTCCACTTGTACCTTTGTCTAATCGATGAACAATGCCGGGGCGTTTTTGGTTTCCAACACCTTTGATATCTTTACAATGATATAAAATGGCATTTACTAAAGTACCAGTATAATTTCCTGGTGCCGGATGGGTCACAAGGCCTGCTGGCTTATTTACAAAAACTAAATGTTCATCTTCGTATAAAATTTCCAGAGGAATATTTTCAGGTTGAGCATCAGCTTCCATCGGAGGAGGCACCATAACTTGTACGATACTCCCAACTGGAGGCATTTTTTTTAATTCTAATGTGTAATCTTGAATAGGAGAGTCTTCAGACATTGTAATATTATCAGCTAAAAAAAGATTTTTTAGAAAGGTTCGAGAGTGATCAGGAATTTTTTCTGTTAAAAACTGATCGAGACGTTTATAATTTCGTCTATCATCTTCAGTAATTGTAAAACTTAAAAATTCATCTACAATTTCAGCTTCAGTATTTATATTCATGGTTTAATTTTTTTCATTCGAGCTATGAATGAATTAGCAACCAATTCCGGTTTTAATTTTAAACATTTGGCATATTGAAACACAAAACCTCTAACATAAACGGCCGCTGGTAATCTTGAAAAATCCTCAGCTTCAATATCTTGTAAATGAGTACGAGATACTTTTGTCATGTCACATAGACGTTGTATATCAAGATTTTTATATTCACGAATTTTTCGTAAAAAAGAGCCGGAAAACTCTATTGTTTCCTCTATTTCTTTTTCAAAATCAGTATTAACAACAAAGTTAAGTGCAAATTGATTTTGAGCTACAAGTTTTGTTACATTAGATGCTGCAGGACTTGTAGAAGGCCCTTGAAAGTTACTACTTGCTGCAGGTCTTTGAAATTCCTCTCTAACATTCACGGGGTCTCTCTGTGCCAGAGGACTATAACTTGTAGAGTTGAATTCTAAATTTAAACCTCTAGCTTCATCATATCGTCTCCGTTTAGCCGGATCAGATAAGATGGAATAGGCTTCTTCAATTAAATTTAAAATATTGCGACATTCATCACTACTGATTAACGAGTAGATAGCTAAAGATTCTGAAGAATAAGCAAATTTAGCACGTTGATAACTGTGGTAAATATCTTCAGATTTTGCCGAAGTAGGAATTTCTAGAACTTCGTAATAGTTTTTTAAATCATTCATTTTGACTCATTAAGTGATGTTAAGTAGTCGGTGTATAATTCTATCAAAATTATTAACCAGTGTTGAGTTGGGAAATTCCATTAGTAATGGTTTTCTTTTTTTCACACTTTGCCAAACTGTTGCATCATAATCAAGATAACCAACATAATCTAGATTGATGCCAAAATATTTTTTACAAATAAGCTTCATGGAAAAACCGATATCAATATCGGCCTGTGTTCTTACTTGATTTATAATTAGTTTAGGTTGAAGTTTACTAACTTCTGATCTGAGCTTTTGGCCTATAATCGGATTGAGTTCAATCACTCTTGCAATAAGATCTGCAGGTGTTGAATTTTGAGACAATTTAGCATTCATTGCTTCGTCGATTAGTGGACCTATTTCTAAAAGTTCCTCTGCTAATTTAAGCTTTCTAAGATAAACAGCTTTGATAAATCTATAAGAATTTTCAATTGAAGTAGGTTCAGGTAATGTTGTAATAATTCCCTGATCTGCTGAAATAAAAAAATCTATTGTATTAAATGTTGTACCTGCACCGAGATCTAGCAGAACATAATCAACATCAAGTTCTGTTAATTGTGCCAATAATTTTGCCTTATGCATTTGTTTTAAATTAGCGATACCCAAATCATCTTGAGCTCCACTAATTAAATATAAATTATTAATAGCAGTTGGAGTTAAGAGTTCATTAAGGGTTCTAACTTTTTTAGAAAGATAATCAGATAATGTTTTTTCTGGAATAGGTACACCTAAACAAGTATGAAGATTCGCTCCACCTAAATCTAAATCAATGGCAGCGACCTTATGTCCCATGAGAGCTAAACAGATAGAAAGATTGGCCGTAACTAGACTTTTGCCTACTCCGCCTTTTCCGCCACCGATCGCCCAAACTTTTTGACGCCGTTTTCCCGGACCAAATTGCTGTTCAAAATCTGACACTAAACTCCATCCTCTTTTATTTACTTAAAATATTATAAGTATAAATTATTATAAATGTAAGAGTAAAAATGCAAAGTAGTTGATTATATTATAAATGTATTTAATGCATAGAGGTTTACACCGTAAATATACTCAAGTAGCCTTAAATATATATTAGGTACTTGAAAGGTATGGGGGACTGTTTTGCTCGGTTATTCGTACAATCTAGGAGACTATTTATGGAACACGTATTATCGCTACTAAAACTTACCTCACCCTTTAGTTTAAGATCTGATCTTCATATCACTCGAAAACTTTGGCATATGCTCAGTGGGATACTTGGACTAATAATTTTTTTTCGTAATGGTATAGCTGCTGAAAAAATGGCGACCGCATTGTTAGTTGCTGCATTATTTTCATTTTCTCTAGAGTTTTTACGTTTAAGGGATGAACGTCTGAACAAACTTGTCATGACATTGATGAAACCATTAATGCGTGAATCCGAAAAAACGTCAGTTAGTGGATTGCCTTTTTATGCTTTAGGAGTTTCTCTCTCTCTGTTTTTCTTTCCTGTTAAAATTGCCGTACTTTCAGTTTTATTCCTGATTTTTGCCGATCCAATTGCCTCCCTTTTTGGAATTCTTTATGGGCGCGATAAAATTTTTCCAAATAAATCATTACAAGGAACAATGGCCGCATTTGCTGTTTGCTACTTAGTTACTCTTATTTATGGGGCAATTTATACTGGCTCAAGTATGAACTTACTTGTGTTTGCTATTTTTGCTGGAGTCATCGGGGCGCTATCAGAACTATGTTCACACTTTGTTGACGATAATTTATGTATTCCTGTTATTTCAGGTTTAGGTCTCTTTGTTCTCAATATATTTGTTCCACTTTTTTAAAAATTTTATGGGCCCTTTGTGATTTATAAGCTTAGTCCAATTATTGTAAGAAAGATCTGGGGCGGAAAAAATCTTGAAAAATTAAAGTCTATTGCATCTTTGGCAGATGATCTTGAACCTATTGGCGAGACATGGGAAGTTGCCCATCATCCAGAACATGGTCAGGCCCTTAATTATCTAGTTAAATTAATCGACACAAGTGAAGAACTATCTATTCAAGTCCATCCTGGCGATGAATACGCTCGATTACATGAAAATTCATCAGGTAAAACAGAATGTTGGATAATCATGAAAGCCGAAAAAAATGCAGGAATTTATTTAGGACTAAGGCCAGGAGTTGATGAGCAACAATTACGAACGTGGCTTTTAGAGAAAAAATCTATAGATCAATTACTCAATTTTTATCCTGTGAATGTTGGGGATTTCTTTTATGTTCCAGCGGGTAGTATCCACGCCATTGGAAAAAATGTCATGCTGGCCGAAGTTCAGCAACATTCCGGGATTACTTATCGAGTTTGGGACTGGAATCGTGATCGTGAATTACACGTTAATAAATCTTTAGATGTTATTAATTTCGAGGCAGAAAAAAACTTGTTAACTCACTTCAAATTTAAAAAAAATATTTTACAATCACTCGGAAGAGAAGTGCTATTAACTCACTTTGATTTCAAAGTTGATATCGTGAATATATTGAAAGGTGAGAGTATTCAAATAATAGAAAAAAAATCTTATTCGGTTTTAAATTTAATGGGAAAATTTTCAATCAAAAATCAAATAACAGAAGCTTGCCAAGCAATTTTTCTTCAAGATGAAAGTATAATTGAAATTAAAGCATTAGAAGATTGCTCGTTTTTAATTATCTTATAAAACAGTTTTTAAAAGGGCCTTGCTTTATTTGGGGGTTGCAAGCAAGGCCTTGTAGTTACCGCGAGGGGGCGCGATATTTGTTTATTTTAATTCACAAATTAATGGATACGTAGTTTCATGTCCTGATTTAGCTTTAATAATTATATAATCATCAGAGTCAGAAAATTTCTTTAAATCATTTATATGAATGGTATTTTTTTGATTTTCAAAAGTTACAATTTTTGTAATTCCAATATTGGTCATTTTATTTCTTGATGATAGTGAAGCAAGTTCTCTTCTTGCTGAAGAATCATTTTCGTGAAAAAAAGTTACACTATTATCTTTTATTTCAAATATTTTATTTAATCTTGGAGTATGACAAAGAACACTTGCTTGTGAAACTTGAATTGTAAGTATCAAAGTTGCAAGGATTAATAATGTTTTCATAACTCACTCTCTTGTTAAGGTTCTTTCTTAAATATAAAGCAAGGTGAATGCCAAGAATGAAATATCTTAAACTAAGAGGTTAGGATGCATAAAATCGGGGAAGTCTGAATTATAGACAGACATATGTCTAATAAATAGGCATTTTTAAAGTATATATACCTAGGGAATAATCTCAAATGCTAGAAATTCCGTTCTTTGCTTTTTAGAAAAATTATTATCACTTACGGTTATTAAAGTTTGGTGTCCATTGGCCAATAATGGTCCAAAGCAAATACCTTCTAGATTATCTAATTTCAAAGAATAATCGTCCAGATTTGAAAGAAGCTGTTTTTGTACAGTTGTTATATTCATTTTTAAAATAGAATCAAATTTAGAAATATCAGTTGTTTTATCATCTATATGATTAGTAAAAATTTTAATAATATTCTTTTTGGCCAGTGGTAGATAGGCACGCTCGAGTGAATAGAAATTATTCTCATTAACTGCGGCAATATCTACTAAGCCATTTTCTCCAACGATTAGGCCACCGACAGCAATTGCAGAGGCGAGATCTAGTTTATATCCAACTTCTTTAACTGGTTTTAAGTCTTGCTTATAAAGAATAAGCCTTGTGATCGGAGCATAAGTTGGTGAGGAAGTCTGTCCATCTTGAAAAAGAGCATCTTCAGTGCCCACAAAAATAAATTTACCATCCATAGTGGTTGAGATTGTCTCAAACGCCAAGTTATCACGTACGCCTGATTTCATTTCTACTTTCGAGGAACCATTAAATTTTTCAGGAATTTCTAAAAGCCCTTTAAAGGCCCCTTCTCTTGAAAAATGAAAAACATCTGGATTAATGGAAGGTATGTGATTAATACCGCCTTCAGAACTAATCAATAAATCATCACCCAGGAAAGTTATACCTTCAAAATCAATAGTCATTTTTTTAAATGGGTGACCGTCTTTATCTTTGAGAGTTATAATTTTAGAAGGTTTAACAGAAAAATTTTTTTCATCCAGGGTAAAATCAAACTCATAGAAGCGAGCATCGTTGACTCTACTTCTATCATCACTTATTGAAATTAGTTTCATATTCTTTTGATCAAAGGTAATCCCTGAAAGACCACCAATTTCAGTCTCCTTAAATTTTTCTCCAGTAGGCAAATTGAATTCTGCAATCAGCCTCAACTTTTCAGAGGCATATATCGAACATGAAAGCAAAAGCGTAGTGAATAGTATAATATGTTTCACACAATCTCCTTGTGAAAGGTCAAAAAATAACGATAAAATATTAAACATAATAATCTTCGAGAAACCAAGAAAAATTTATGAAAATAATGTTAGTAGTCCTTTCTTGTCAATTCTATGTAATGCCTATTAGTGCGGCAACTTTTGATCTTAAGCAGCTTGTAAAAAAGCATCATTTTAAAGATTCAGATTTAGGTATGCTTATTCTTGAAGGTGATAAGACGTTATTTGCACTTAATGCTGAGAAATCTATGATTCCCGCCTCGTTGACAAAAATTGTTACTGCTGGTGCAGTTCTTAACGAATTTCAACTAAACAAGAAATTTCAAACAGATTTATATTATTCAATAGGTAAAGGAAGTTTATGTTTAAAAGGGGGAGGTGATCCATCCTTTGTTTCTGAAAAACTTTGGTTTTTAGTTAATGAATTCAAAAGGACCGATATCAAAAATATTCCTGGAGATTTGATTATCGACTCAAGTCGTTTTGACAACGAGTTTTACGATATTGGTCGCGATTCTGTTCGTGTGGATAGAGCATTCGATGCAGCGATTTCTGCAAGTTCATTTAATTGGAATAGTGTTAATGTTTTTATTCGACCAGGCATTAAGAAAGGGGAGCAAGCAAAGATCTACTTAGATCCGGAAAATAATTATTTAATACTTGAAAATAAAGCACAGACAGGAAGTAAGCAATCACATAAAACCATAAGTGTTTCACGAATTAAAGATAATGATCATGATAAAATAATTATAACTGGTTCAATCCCAGAAGGTTCAAGTGAAGTCGTTGTCTATAAAAGTATTTCAAATCCAAATTTGTGGATTGGCTCTCATCTCAAAGAATTTTTAAGTCAACGAGGGATTACTGTCAAAGGTTCAGTCAAGGTAGGTAACTGTGATACTGACTCCGTATTAATGGCCAGTTCTCCATCCAAAAATTTAAATGAAATAATTTCTGATATGTTAAAGTTCTCTAATAATTTTGTTGCCGAAATGCTCACCAAAAATATTGCTGCTGAAAAAAATCCGAACAGTCCTGCTAAAATGAAAGATGGAATAGAGGAAATTAAAAAATATCTAGATAGTTTAGATTTAAAAAGAAGTAGTTATGTCTTAGAAAACGTTTCAGGATTAACTCATGATAATCGTTTTTCAGCAAAGCAATTGGCAACGGTCCTAACTTCAATCCGCAATGATTTTTTAACATTTCCAGAGTTTTTATCTGGATTACCGATTGCAGGTGTGGATGGTACTCTAAAAAATAGAATGAAAAATACAAACGGAGAGTCAGTTGTTCGTGCAAAAACTGGTTATCTTGATGGGGTGGTTGGACTAGCGGGCTACGTCGGCCGAAAAAATAAATCACCATTGGTTTTTGTTTTTATGTTTAACGGTAATTATGAACAAGGGATAGCTGCACGACCTTTATTTGATGATCTTGTTAATCATTTAAAAACACTTTAGGAGCATAAATGTCATTGGCCAATAAGAATACTCAGGCGATTTCGCGTGAGGAGTTGAAAAAAGTTTTAACTGTAGCTCGAGGTGACGCTAGTGCTGATCTATTAATAAAAAATATTAAAATATTAGATTTAATAAATGGCGAAATAATCAATTCAGCAATTGTTATTGTTGGTCAAACTATTGCCGGAATTGGCCTTGAATACCAAAATGCGGATGCGCTTAAAATTATTGATGGACAGGGATTAACCGCAGTTCCGGGATTTATCGACGGACATTTGCATATTGAATCTTCAATGATGAGCCCTTTTGAATTTGAAAGTATGACTCTACCTTTAGGAACTACATCTGTAATTTGTGATCCACATGAAATAACCAATGTCTTGGGTGAGAAGGGATTTTCATGGTTTCTTCGATCTTCAGAAATGACTAATCAAAATCTTTTTATTCAAGCGTCCTCATGTGTTCCAGCACTTGCTGGAATTGAAACTAATGGTGGAGAGTTCACACTTCCTCAAATGAAAAAATTTAAAAATCATAAAAATGTCTTAGGGCTGGCAGAAATGATGAATTTTCCTGGGGTCATTAGTGGTGATGAAAATGTATTAGATAAAATTGAGGTCTTTTCTGACTTAAATCTTGATGGCCATTGCCCGATGCTAAGAGGAAAAGCACTTAACGCTTATATCGCTGCTGGAATTCAAAATTGTCACGAAACAATATCAATCGAAGAAGGAAAGGAGAAATTACAAAAAGGAATGGCGCTTATTATTCGAGAAGGATCAGTGGCAAAAAACTTGAAAACACTTGGACCTCTTGTTTCTGAATTTAATTCTCCTCAATGTTTTCTCTGTACTGATGATCGTAATCCTTACGAAATTCTAGAAGAGGGGCATATTAATTATTTAATTAAAAAAATGATTAAAGAATTAAATATTCCTGTTCATGTAGCCTACCGCTTGTCTTCTTATTCTGCGGCTAAACATTTTGGTCTTAAAAAACTAGGGTTAATAGCTCCTGGTAAAAAAGCAGATATAGTTTTATTAAAAGATTTGTCAGAAGTTTCAATTGAAAAAGTTTTTATTGGTGGTATTGAGGTTTCAGAATTAAATTTAAAATCTAACATCGAAAAAAAATTAAATGACTCTCTACCACCAATAGAAAATACCATTAATCGGAAACAGCTTAACTTCAATGATTTTAATTATGATTTAAAAGTTGGGCAATATAATGTAATTGAAATTATTCCTGAAGAAATTATTACAAATCATCTTGTTGTTGAATATGATGGCCAACAGTTTAATCAGACTGATGTTCTTTATATGGCCAATATCGAAAGGTATGGCAATGAACTAACTCCAGGCCTTGGTCTTGTTAAGGGCCTGGGATTAAAAAGTGGCGCCATTGCATCAACGGTAGCACATGACTCTCATAATATTATGGTTATAGGTACAAATATTTCCGATATGGTTATTGCTGTAAATGCGCTGATTGAATCGGGAGGAGGTTTATGTGTTGTGGATAATAAAAAAATTCAATCATTACTCCCTTTGCCTATTGCTGGATTAATTAGTTTGAAGTCAGGGGGCGAAATTTTTGGTGAAATAAAAAAATTAAAAGAAGCCTATCGTAAATTAGGAATTACTTTAGCGGAACCATTTATTCAAATGGCTTTTTTAGCTTTACCTGTCATCCCTACGCTTAAACTCACTGACCGTGGTTTATTTAATATAAATACTTTTTCTTATGTAAACCTTAGATGTGAGTTATGAAAAAATGGTTTGTTTATATGATTCTTACCGAAAAAAATAAACTTTATACAGGGATTGCAACCGATGTAGAAAGACGATTTGTTGAGCATTTATGTGTTCCATCAAAAGGAGCAAAGTTTTTTCGAAGTGATAGGCCTGTCGTTGTTGTCTATTGTGAAGAGTTCCTAGATCGAAGTACTGCTTCAAAACGTGAATCAAGGATTAAAAAATTAAGTCGCTTGCAAAAGCTGGAATTGCTACAGGTATCATCGGAGTTAGGATAAAAGAGATTTAGTCAGACTCTTCAAGCTCGTCCGAAATATAATCAATTGATAGTTCAGCAGGAATCATAGGGTCTATGGAGTTTTTATAATCATAAGGACAATCATCACAACCCGACTGGCAGCAATCGGTAACACAGCATGGCCTCTTATTTTCATTCATTTCCATATGATTTTTTTAACATAATTATTGGAGATAATACATATGTCATTTACAATTAATGAAAGGAATTTATATGGAAAAAATATGGCTAAAAAATTATCAATCTGGCGTACCTGAGTCAATAGATGAGAATCTAGAAAAATATGATTCAATTTCTCAGGTATTAGATGAATGTTTTAAAAAATTTGCTGATTTACCATCTTTCCATTGCATGGGGAAAACTTTAACTTACAAAGAATTAGATTTATTGAGTTTGAAGTTTGCGAGCTTCTTACAAAATGATTTAGGGTTAAAGAAGGGCGACCGGGTTGCACTCATGATGCCCAATATACTGCAATATCCCGTTGCTCTCTTCGGCATTTTACGCGGTGGTTTTGTTGCTGTTAATATCAATCCTCTTTACACCGCTAGAGAACTTGAGCATCAATTGAAAGACTCGGGGGCCAGCACAATAATTATTTTTGAAAATGCAGGTCATATTCTTGCCGAAATTATTTCAAAAACAAATATTAATCACGTCATGACAACTGGAATTGGAGACATGCTTGAGTTTCCAAAATCTATCATTGTAAATTTTGTAATAAAATATATTAAAAAACTAGTACCAGATTTTGTAATTCCAAATTCTAAAAAATTTCTTGATTGTGTAATGCTTGGAAATGAAAATGATTTTTGTGATCCCTTACTTACTAAAAAAGATTTAGCCTTTTTGCAATATACGGGGGGAACAACTGGAGTGGCAAAAGGGGCGATGCTGGCACAACAAAATATTTTAGCAAATATATGTCAAGCTCGAGCTTGGATTGCTCCTTTGGTAACAGAGAGAGAAGAAATTATTATAACACCTTTGCCCCTTTATCATATTTTTTCTCTGACTGCGAATTGTTTTGTTTTTTCAAGTATTGGTGCACTTAATATTTTAATTCCAAATCCTAGGGATTTAAAAGGATTTATTAAAGAATTAAATAAATGGAAATTTACTGCTTTTACGGGAGTGAATACATTATTTAATGGTCTCTTAAATCAACCAGGATTTGCCAATATTGATTTCTCTTCTCTGAAGCTAACACTTGGAGGAGGAATGGCGGTACAAAAGTCTGTTGCAGATAAATGGAAAAAAGTTACAGGACAAACTTTAATTGAAGCCTACGGACTTACTGAAACCTCCCCTGCAGCTTGTATAAATCCAATGTCATTAGCAGATTATAATGGATCTATTGGATTGCCGATCAGTTCTACTGAAGTATGTATCAAAAACGATTCTGAAGAAAATATTCCTCTTGGTGAAATTGGAGAGATTTGTATTAAGGGACCTCAGGTCATGTTTGGTTACTGGAACAAGCCAGAAGAAACGAAAAAAGTTATGACAAGTGATGGTTATTTTAAGACTGGTGACTTGGGCATTATGGATATTAATGGATATATTAAAATAGTTGATCGTAAAAAAGACATGATAATTGTTTCAGGGTTTAAAGTTTTTCCGACAGAATTAGAAGAAATAATTGCGGAACATCCTAAAGTTTTTGAGTCTGCAGTTGTAGGTATGCCAGATGAAAAAACAGGAGAGACCGTTAAATTATACATCGTTAAAAAGGACCAATCTTTAACGACAGAAGAAATTATTCAATACTGCAGAGAAAATATGACTAATTATAAAATACCTCGAGTCATTGAATTTAGAACTGAATTACCTAAATCTAATGTTGGAAAAATACTTAGAAAAGATTTGAGATAATATCAAAAATACTCGAATTGGCAGTTGTTTTTGGCAAAGTCGGATTTCTATTCGACTTTTCATACTAAAATCATAAAGATTATAAGCTTGTTAATTCTTGCACTTGCAAGCTATTTGTCAAAACCACTACCTTCATTGACTAAAATCCCATTAATATCTACTGAGTTATTTTAGTTCTTGCTTTTGATTATATATATATTACAATCGGAATATTATGAATTTGAAGTTTAAAAAGGTCGACCCCCAAGTTGAGAGCATCTTAGATGCAATTTACGATGGGTATTGGGATTGGGATATTAAGAATAATTATGAATATATGTCTCCCAAATTTTGGGATATGCTAGGATGTGACTATAAAGAAAAATTACCTCATCCTTCTGAATGGCAAAAATTAGTTGATCCAGCAAATCTCGAAAAAATTTTTACCGCTTTTGAAGTTCATGTTAAATCACGTGGAACTCAGCCGTTTATTGTTGAAGCCTATTTTTATCATAGCGATGGTAATCGCCGTTGTATTTTGTGCCGTGGAAAGGTCACTGAATGGGGTGAAAATGGAGAACCAGTGAGAGCGATTGGAACACATACTGATATTACAGAGCTTAAGGATACGCAAAATGCATTACTACAAAATGCTAATACGATGGAAATAGGAATAATGTCTGCAGAGCTGGCGCATGAAATTAATAATCCACTTACTGTATTGCTTAACCGAGGAAAATTGCTAGAGAAGCTAATATCGGCCAACGAGTTAGATATACCCAAAATAAATTCAGAACTATCAAAAATATTATCTATGGGCCATCGAATTGAAAAGATTATTTCAGGTATGAAAGCACTCTCTAGAGATGGCAATCAAGACTTGAAAACAGTATTTAACTTAAAAGATTTAATTGTAGAATCAGTTGATATTGTGAATAGTCGGTTTATTACTAGTGATGTAAGACTTATCGTAAATATTGAAGAGTCTCATGATCTATTAATGCATGGACGAAGCACTCAAATTCTTCAGGTACTTGTTAATCTTTTAAATAATGCTTTTGATGCAGTAGGAAGTTATAATGAAAAGTGGGTTGAATTAATCATTAAATCAAACCATGAAAAAGTTATGATTTCTGTTACCGATAGTGGATTTGGAATTTCTGAAGAAGTATTACAGAAAATTTTTAATCCATTTTTTACAACCAAAGATCCGGGTAAGGGAACAGGATTGGGCCTAAGTATTTCTAAAAAAATTATAGAAGACCATTTTGGAATTTTTTGTTATGATAAAACTTCGCAGAGAACATCTTTCAAGGTAGAGCTTCCTATTGAAAATAAAAAGTAATCATGGATATGAATATATAACCAAAAAAATGCAGGTTCTTGATTTTAATTTTACGACTATTCGTAATGTTGATGAAAGCATAGACATTCTTTGTGAGTACTTTGGCGAAGAAGATCAAGATAATTCACTTGCAGAAAAATACTGTCCTTACTTTGGCGCACTCTGGGAAGCAGGAATTGGACTAAGTCAATTCTTGAATGCATATAAATTAAAAAATCAAAAAGTAATTGAGATTGGTTGCGGGTTGGCCCTCCCTTCATTCGTAGCAGCGACAAATGGTGCTGAAATTCTGGCCACCGATTTTCATGCGGATGTACCTCTGTTTTTAGAAGTTAATCAAAACAATAATAATGTTTTTTTTGATTTTCAATTTATGAATTGGCGTGATGAAGTCAATGCGACACAATCACTTATGGGGCTATTTGATATTGTTATAGGCTCAGATATCTTATATGAGAGTCAGCATCCTAATGAAGTGGCAAGTGCTCTTATTGCATTTTTAAAACCGGGTGGAAAAATTATTTTAGCAGACCCAGGGCGGGCATATATCCAACAATTTGTGACTGCAATGAATAGTTTCGGATACCGTGAAAATTTAACCACTCAAATTATTAGAGCTGAACTCACTCAATTAAATAAAGAGCGTGAAGTTTTTATCTTTGAATTTTCGAAATAATTATTGAACAATTTCTTCATCAATTTGAATTTCAACAGCTTTAGACTGACCATCACTTTCGGCTTTGAGAGCTTTTTGGGTTTGTTCTAGTTGTATCATGTGTGGATCATTTGCATTCAGTTCTATGTTTGAACTTTTATCAAACCAGAAATATCGATAACTCCCAAAACCTGCAGTGGCCATTACTGATGTACCCACCGTTAATTGCTTAGGCGTAAGGTTTTTAATTCGAGCATAGAGTCTGCCAAAAAATCCAATTTTTTCTTTATCTGACTTTTTTCCATCAAGAAAATTTCCCAAAATACTTTTTAATTTTATCGCAGGGGTTTTAAAGATGTCATAAACTTTATCCATTTTGGATAATGATATTAATTCAGCGATGAATACTTTATCTGTTATTTTGAAAACCCCATAAGTTGAAGCTTTAAAATCTTGATTATTCATTAAGTTATTAACTCGATTTAATTCTCTTAAAATATCAGTTGGTAACGTGTCTTTATTTTTTATATCGTGTTCAAGCTCACGCTGAACAATTGTGAGCATATCCTGAAGCATCGCCTGTCTTACGATGCGTTCTTTGATTTTTCCATCATTAAGTAGTCCACCATCTAGTTCATAAATTTGATTTTTAAGATCACCCAATAATGATTTATAAGTGTTATCATCTGGATGTAATGAAAACACTTCTGATGTAAGTACACCTTGTCTCTTGAACGTTAGTGCAATATCTCGAGTTTCATTTTTTAAATCTAGTTTTTGTATGAGGGAATAATTATATTGAAGTGCAATTCGTTCTTCGAGAAATTGGTCTAATTCTTGATTGTAATTTTCATATGAACTCATCCACGAGCGAACTGATTTAAGATTATCAATAGCTTGTTCATCAAGTTCATTATTTAGTTCTTTTTCTAACGATTTTGAATAGGCATTTGCAATGGGAATTACTTCTTCTTCATGTGCTAAATAAAAGGTTGGGAAGCGCTTGTGGTTCCAGTTTTTTAAACTGATATTAAATGATTTTTTAACATCATTAATCCATTTAAGGCGTGGGTATTCTACCTGCATCAGCTTTTGTTTAAATGTGATTAATTTTTTGTCTAGTAAAGCGGTCTTTAAATCTTTTTGATAACTGGGTGTAAATATAAAATCAGACATAAGATCAGGACAATTTTTTGCTATATTTTCTGCAGGACTACGCCCGACAGCAACAGGCACCAGAGCTGAGCATGAATATAAAATTGATAGAAAAAATAAGGCCAATATTTTCATACCAATCTACTCGGTTATTCTTCCGGAAAAGTTTAGCTAAAGATAATGACCAACATAGCCGATCGGTTATTATATGAAGTACTTAATTTCTTTAGGCCTTATTACTAGTCTCTTATTACAGTCTTGCAGTTTTCGTACAAACCGCTGGGGGAGAAATCCATCTTCTGAGGCCAATTACGATAGTTTGAAAAATCAAATGGCCGCCTTTAAAAATAAAATAATGGGTAGTGAACATGATTCTAAATGTTCACCTGAGCAAATTGATGCTGACTTTGAAAAACTAATTTCTTCACTCAAAAAAGACTCATGTTCAAAGTCTGATTATAATTTAGATAAAGAAGAGTTTACGCGACAATCTTGTCCTAAGATCAAGACTGACGGAATATTTGATCGTGTTGTAAAAGAAACGATAAAAGCAGAGAAATCAAATAAAAAAGATAATCCGGTTTATTCAAGTAATAAAGAAATTCTTCAATTATATAAAGAGGCAGTCAATTTTAAATATATGTTAAAAGGGCTTTTTGCGAATAATCAATTATCGCCGGAAGAGGCGGTAGATTTAACTTCAACTTATATTGAAAATATTTTGCTCCCTATTCGCGACATGATTGTGATTACAAGATCATATTTAACAAATGAATTTAGTGGTAATATTTATATAAAAAATTTGCAAATGCAATTACCAGATGCACTGATACAAGAACTCAATAGTGATCAAATAAATATTCTGACTCAAGGACCAGATCCAATGTCAGCACCCTTTTATTTAGAATTAATACCAAGTACGGATGGAGAGAGTCAGACATTAAGTTTTTCACCATCTGATATTATTAGAAGAGATGTTGTTACTTTGTTAAAGGCGCCAACTTCTAAAAATTATGTCTTATCCTTAAAATGGATGACATTGCATATGATGTTATCTCAAGTTTATTTATATAATACGATATTGGGAAATAAAGGTAACATTACGATACCAAATTCTTGTCAAAATCATTTTAATGGAAGTTTACCACCGGAGTTAAAGTTTAAAGTTGAACAGGGAGTAGGAGATAAATTTCTAGAAAATATTTTATCAGGTCATGGCCTTACATTTAAGGAGGATGACTCTTCTTATATCGATTACTATATAGATAATATAAATCGTGATCCAACAAAAGATGGCTATAGCGGCCTTATTCCCTTCGAAAACTACAAAAATGCAAAACTTAAAGTTACAGGAAAAGTGAAAGGATCCTTAGATGCACAATTAGATGATGTGGCCCATTATCAGGCAGTCGTTAATTTAAAAATGCAGGAGATGGAAAATGTCTATAGGGGTAGAATAAAAAATAAAAATATTACATTTGCAGGACATGATAATTTTCAAAAGATGATGGGTAGTTTTTCAGCAGACGAAATTGCTGAAATTCCAATCGGAAATAATGAATCTCAATCTATATACTCTGGTAAGCAAAATTTATCTCCATATCTTTTGGATCTCATGAAAGAGAAAAAAGTCATTGATTACTCTGGGATCATGCCAAAGTCAGTAAAAAATCAATTAAATTCCAACCAAGTGAGATTAGAGTTTCCTTCGATGTATTCCTCACCGGCCTGGCGAGATTGGAGTTTAAAAGTTTTAGCTGACTTGCTTTATAAATATGAAGATTTACCTGGTGATACTGACTTACACCGTATTATTAATAATTATTGCTTATCGCAAGGTTCAATATTTGGACATTCTTTTCAAGGGATATGTTCATCTGGAAATAAATTAAAAAATCTATCAAGTCAATTGGCGGAATTTAGATCTGGCGAGAAATATATCCCCACTCGTCGCTTAGAAGAAAAAAACTTTCAAGCGATATATCCACTTCTTAGAACAATTTGGAATTCCTTAAGAGATCGAACGAATCTATTAGAAGAAGCTAAGTTAAGCGAGTTGAATTTTCTGGAAGATCAAATGAGTGCAGGGAATCCCTGGGCCCGGTTACGAATTAGTTACTTAGTGATGGTAGATGAATTAAATAATTCCAAAAGAGATAATAAAGTTCAGTGTGACAAAAAAATAGTAGAGACTGAATTAGACAAAATAAAATCAATTGGGAAAATTTTGGGATTAGACCGTCCTCTTACTAATAATCATGCAGAACAAATTCTGACTAGTGACGAAAAACGACAAGTATGGTCTAGCGTTGTTGATGATATTGATCACCGTAACGCTCAATTATTTACTGTTAAAAACGGTTCATCTGACTATTATAAAATGACTGAAGATGTCTCATATAAAACAATTCTTACCCCCGAAGCTGCACTTGGTGCTGGTGTTTCGCTATCAAAAAAAACACAAAGTGAAATCAAAAACATTGGAAAAAGTAATGAAGCACAAATCGCTGAGTTCTTTTTGAAATTATATTCTCTAAAAGGCAATATTCCAAAACAACAAGAGTTGTTTGAAAAATTCTCAGCAGCAAATGGGATTGATAATACATTTAATTTAAAGCTAAGTTTTTTAGCACTTGATGAAAGCTATAAAAAACCAATTTATAAAGACTTATTAAAACAAGCAGCTTCTACCAGACGTTACCAAATCCTTAAGGAACTTGATGAGTTTTGTGGAATGGATATTAATGACCATAAAAGTTTTAAAAATATATTTTATTCTACTACTAAAGCTCAAAATGAATTAAATCAAATGGCCGGATTAGCTTCGATCCCACCTGAGGTTACAAATAAATTAGGAGAAATGTCTCCTGATGAATTTAGAGATATGTGGTGGGGAATTGGTTCAGGTGTTGCTGGAATGGCCGCTATTGTAGTTGGTGGTGCTTGCACGGCCTTAAGTGGAGGTATATGTGCTCCTCTTGGTGGGGCCATGGCCGTGATGGGGATGACCTCCCTTGGAATTCAAGTCAAATTAACGACCAATGAATTCCAGCGAAAATTAGAAGCTAATGGCTTCGAACAAAAGATTAAGACAATGGAGGATTTGGGGTTTGCTAATGTCGGAAGTTCTGATGAGGTACATCGAAGCTATGCTTGGACGGCCTTCGAGGCCATCAGTATTTTCCCAATGATTGGTATTGCATCTAGGTCCTTAGCTATTGGCCCAAAGCTGGCTTATGTATCTACGAAATCTCTTCTTCATCAAACGGGAAAAGAATCATTTAAAGCTGTCGCCAAGGGAGCAGTACAAGAAGAGGAAGTTCGATTAGCAAGTTATGTGTTAGGTATAGATTCAATTTCTCAAAATATTGGGATAGAAGCAGCTGCCAGAAGAATAAGCAAAATTAAAACACTTTATACAACAGGTGCGATCGATTTTGAAACGATGTTGAAACGAACTGCTAAAATTTTATCACCAATTCGAAATGCAAAAATAACCTCAGCAAAAATGTTAAAAAAAGAATTAGGCACAGTGATTGTACGTAAATCGGCTCTTCAAATTGACAAGCAAACATCTGAAGTGATTACAAATTATTTTGGAGATAACCCTAAAGAAATGTATCGATTAATTCACTCTTACTCTGGTGAGAAATTAAATAAAGCGATCGCGGTTATGAAGGAACTTAATTCTACTAATCGCATAGGTAGGAGAATCCCAATTTATTCTGGTACTAAAGATTGGTTTCTGCGGATGCGAAATGAATCACTCGCCAAAAATGCAGAAAAAATATGGCGAATTGAAAAGGAGTTAAATTCTTTAGGAACATCTAAGGGAAAACTCGAGAAATTTATAACAAAAAACATGGAGGACTTAACAGATATATTTATAGATATTCCCATGAGAAAAAGAGAACTTCCCTATATGATTCAAATTCAAGGTTTGCCGGAATTTAGTTTTTTGGGAGGAAGAAAAATTCCTCTCTTGAGCATGATGTCTGAAGGGCAAACTATGAAAAAGTTTTTTAATGCTCGAGCACGATTAGTTTATGAAAGTTATAAAAGCCAAGCACGATTTTCACTAAAACTTAAAAGATATGTGCAAGCTGAATCAACCTTAGGAGCCTTTAAAGCATTCCAATTATCGATTGCTGATCTTGCCAATACTAATTCTCAAAGTGAATCGTTAAAAATTATTTCACGCTATAATAATTTAGAAGATAAAATGGGCCAACGATTGTTTAAGCAATATGTACAATCTGGAAATAAAATGGATTATAAAATCTTTAAGCAAGTAGTTTTTTCTCCTAAAAACTTACACGAGGAAGCTACTTCCCAGGCCATTTGGGAATCTATTCCGGCCGATCAGTTATTAGGAATGAAAGAAGCAGGAGAGCTCGCGCACCAGGCCGTTCAAGAATTAGCAACTTACACTGACGTAGATTCATTTACTCGCTATTTATCAGCGCTTAAAGTCTTGGTAATTAATAGAAATCCTGCAGTGCTTGACCTAATGTAAGGTAATATTTTCACTATTTATTTGAATAGAAATGACTTTCACGTATTATGTTGTCTCTTAGGAGACACGTATGAAATCAGCTTTTCTTTTTGTGTTTTTGATACTTGTGCATGTGAATTTATTTGCAGAGGATTTCGTTGCTCCAAAAACATTAGAAGATGATCATGCCAAGCTATTAGTGTATAAGCAACGGTGTGAATTACTTGCCGATTTGATTGTTAAAACTCAATTTAAATTAGAATGTTTCTCGAACTATCATCACTACTATCCAACAACTACCACTGCTCGAAGTGCAAATCATCGAGGTGTAAAAATAGCTGGCTATAATTTACTTCATCCAGGAACTTCTAAAGCACTTTTTAAAGATTATTCATTGGTTGCTAAAGTTGCCAATAATTTTGATGTTGTTTCGGGATTGGAAATTTTAGGAACTGTTAGTCACGACGAACATAATAATCAAAATGTTTTAAAATTATATCAACAAAATAGTGATGCAAAAATGGCATCTAATCTTTACCGCGCACCAGGATATTATCGTTTACTGATGGAACTAAAAAAGCTTGATCCAAGTTGGGGATTAATTTTATCACCTCGTGGTGATTCTGCCCAAGAAGGTTCAGTTGAGGAAATGGTCGCTTACTTTTATCGCGGTAGTTTAGTCAGTCCTGCTCTAAATCCACATTGTAATGAATTTATGGATGCAGAAGGTGGAACGCCTTATGCCTGCCTCATTAATTTGCATGCAAATTTTATGGGAAAAGAATTAGCACAACATTTTTCAAGACGACCCTTTATGGCCAGTTTTAAGTCTGGAAATTTTAAATTTTCTCTTGTGAGTAACCATGTTGTCTTTACTTATTCAGGGGATGAAAATGCTCAAAAGCTTTTACTCAATGATACTTTTGGCTCAGATGTTTTAGATAATTTAGGTGCTGGAATTAATATGTCTAATTTTGCTCGCTTTGCTGAAGTAAAAAACACCCTAGATTTTATGAATCGATATGTTGAGCGATATCAAGATAAAAATATTATGTTTGTTTCCGATACAAATTTAACTCCAGCAATTCCTTTTTGGAGTGAAGTTTTAAAAAGTTTTCCAGGCTCAAGCTTATTAATAAATGAGCCGACTACAATTTCCCCTGTCAGATATTCAAGTGATGGAAAAGAAACTAATGGAGTCGCTAGCTCATACGACCACTTTGTCTTAAATCCTCAAACTTTTTCTAATTGCTCATCTGGAGAAGTTTATAATTACTACAATTCAGATATAAATGCAGATATAGAAAGAGTTTATGGAATAAAATCAGATATTAAACTTAAATCTTTGGATTTATTTTCAGATGAAGACGCTATTCCTCTTGATGGTGAAGAAGTTCCATTACCAGAGGATAATCTTCCTTTAAAATTAGATTATGTTCTCACTCAAGCAGGACAACGTAAGATGGATAATTTTGTTGGGTTATATTCAACTTACTTAAATTCACTTTTCACAGTGAAAAATAATAAAGTCGTTCAAGATGATTTTCTCATTAAAGAAAGGTTAGAAGCACTTCAAAGAAGAGTCTTTTTAAAACAACTAACCAATCCCTTTTATTATCGATTTTACCAAGAACTTTTAAGTGATCATTTTCCAGTTTCTATTACTTGCAGTAATTAGTTATAGACCAAGTGCCAGCTTCACTAACTCACTAGCTCTTTTTCCATCAAATTGACCTTTAATTTTGGGAGTAAGCTCTTTCATGATCATGCCCTGATTAGCGCCAGGTGTGTTGGCAATGATCTCTTTAATGATCGTCTGAACATCCGCTTCACTTAATTCTTGAGGCATATACACTTTTAGAATTTCAATTTCTTTCTCCGTTTTGAGACGAATAGGATTTCCTTCAGGAAAGCTTGCCAGCGAGTCTTTTAAGCGTTTTACGTATCTAATAGTTACATCCATCTCAGATACTGGGGCCTTTGATGTTTTATTTTCAATAAACATTGCTTTTAAATAGCGAAGAGCATCTAAGCTATCCTTATCTTTTCTGAGCATTGCCTGCTTAATGTCTTCTGTGATTTTCTCGAACATAAAATGCCTCCTAATTAATTAGGAATCATTATTATGCAGAATGAAATATTGAACAATACCCTAAGCGTGATAACGGATGACTTTATTGTTAAAGTCCATGACTTCCCACCCAGCTCCTTTATCTTGGGCCCGAACAGGGTTTATTTCCTTGATGTCGCCTTTTATGGCAACAGCAAGGATAACCTTTCTAATGGCCTTTTTGGCGTCAATGGTTGCCTGTAAGCGCAACTTGTCGCCCTCATTATGATTTTGTTTAAATCTTTTAATGAGTAGGTTGAGACCTTCTTCTACTAATGCTAATTGTTCTTCATCCATGGGTTTATTATATAGCAAACTTAATTTTTTTAATAATAATTTTAAGGTTGTGGAATAGACAGCTTAGATTTTGGGAAGTTAGGAGAAAAATCAATATTGGGGAGGTAGAGTTTTTAAGTAAAAAATTTGTTGGAAAAGTGTGGATTAATTGAGGCGGAGGGTATAAATAAAATTTTTTAATTTATATTATTTTATATTAATTTCAAGTAAATCTGATCGATTAAATAGAAGTATCACCGTCAAATTCAATTTTATTTAATTATTGTACATTTGACTCCGATTATCGGAGAAGGAGATCCTGACATTGACACATAAACTTTAACTGTATTCGTCGCAGATACGATTGCTTCATAAACACGCCAGTTATTTGTAGTACTAAGTGCAACTGAGTTATCTGTAATTATACCGCAAAATACGCCATCTGTTGTTGCTGCACCTGTAAATGTAAATGAAATTACCGATGTTGCAGTAATATTTAGAACTCCAGAATATGCAGTCAAAATTCCTGTAGTTAATGAACTTCCACTTGACCCAATCTTAACCCCTCCTGTTCCCGACTGAATCGTTGTAGTTGCAGCGCCGCTGGTATTACCCAAAGTTGTATTCCCTGATAAGGCCCCACCAAAAACCATTGTTCCATTATTACTAATATTTAAAATTGCAGTTGCGGCACTATTCTCAATATGCATTACACTCGTCGCTCCTGTATCGGCACCATCAATATCAAGTGTAGCTGATGGGGTTCCGCCTGCACCTGCTGACAATCCTATTCCTAATTTTGTTCCGACATTTAAAACTTTTGCAACTCCAAGTCCACCACTAATAACTACTGATCCAGTTGCTACACTTGTTGAATCTGTTGTATTTGAAAAAGTATTTATATTGGTAAAAGTATTAGTACTTGTTAGTAAATCTAAATTTATGAGTTTTCTTGTACCACCGGAAGTTAAGTAAAAATTTGTTCCATTAAATTCTACTGCTCCATCAATTGGTGTTGTTAAGTTTGTACCTGTAGCCAAAACCATTGGAGCTAGAGTTGTTGTACCAGCTGCCAAATTTAAACGGCCTGTAAGCGTTCCACCTGCCAAAGGTAGAGCGTAGTTTGTTACATATGTTTGATTGACTGCACTCGTTACACCCATAGGTGATGTTGGAACTATTAAATCACCAGTAAGTGTATTAATGGCAAGTGATCCATTAACAGTTTGGTTTGCTGATTTAGAAATATAATCACTGTTCACAAATGCTAGTTTATTCATTGCTGTTAATACAGTATCGGCTGTCGATATTGAACCCGCTCCTGATACAAGTCCAGTTAGAGTTGTGGCCCTAACATCTGCCGGTATTGCAGAAGCAGCTTCTTTTGTATTTATTTGTGTTTGAATGGCAGAAGTTACACCTGACAAATATCCAAGTTCTGTATCAGTTGTAGCTGAAACAACTAAAGCTCCGGAAGAGTTACTAGCTATTGCACGACTGACAGTCATTGTAGGAGAGGTAACATCACTCACGCACGAAAAAGTTGATCCATCTGATTTTAATACTTGGCCAGCTGTACAAGTCGGAAGACCTAACCAAGATAAATTTCCAGAAGCATCTGTTTGTAAAATATTACCAGCAGCACCTAAGGCTTGAGGCAAGGTAAGAGTGTAGGCGTTGGTAGTTGCATGACCGGTCATCGTTACATAATTTGTATTTCCACCTTTAATTTTTAAAGTACTATCTAAAGTTAAGGCGCCAGACATTGTTCCACCAGCAGTGGCCAGTTTTGTTCCATCTGTAGTAGTCACGCAGCTCCAAGTATAAGGTGCACTTGCAGACATTTGTAGGGATTGAGTTGCAGTACAATTAGGCACAGCAGCTGCGCCCATGACGTTGCCGGCAGCAGTTCCAATATTTGCAGTCGCAGCAGTTCCTAAGGCCGTCCATACAGAAGTATCAGCAGCTGTTGCTTGTAGAAATTTTCCTACATCTCCAATAACAGCAGATGGAAATAAAGTTGAGTTGATATCTAAAGTTGGATTACCAGCGACTCCATCGCCATTTGTGACCGATAATCTATTTGTTGTCCCGGCGATTGATCTGCCAGTAAAAGTATCGGCCGCTGTTTGCACCATGAGGCCGTTAGTATTAAAACTTGCTAAAGAAGTGAGAGTAGCATCGAGCGCTTGTTTGTTATTTAATTGTGATTGTGTTTTATCAAATGCAGTTTGCAACCCATCTCCGGATGCTATAGCTGTATTGTTGGTTGTGATTATAGTTCCGATATTTGCAAGTTTGGTTAAAGCAATCGCAGCACTTCCACTGATATGTGAATCCACAATTTTTCCTGCTCCAATTGTATTTGCACCAATCGTTCCGCCAATATCACCAACGAAAGCAGTTGAAGTGGTTGCAACATCTGACCATGCAAGAATCCCACTTGACCCTGTTGAAGTTAACGCCTGGCCGTTAGTTCCAGGTGTGGCCGGTAATGTAAAATCAAAATTGGATGTCACTGTTGCAGGAGATTTTAATCCTACATAGTTTGTTCCAGTATCTTGAAAACGGAGTGGCCCTGTCAGAGTACCACCAGATAAATTTAATTTGGTAGCAACAGTTGAGTTGGTAGTTGCTAGACCTGTAGAGACTGTTGAAACATTCGAATTAGTTGTTGCCAATAATCCATCAACGTATGTTTTATTTGTTAAATCGTAAGAACCACTTGGTGCAGCTGTTGCACTGACTGATTGAGCGCTAATTACTTGAGCTGCATTAGTGAGATCAGCTTTTGTTCCCAATGTAGTAGTGTGACTTCCAACGGTTGAAGTTACGCTGGTAACATTGCCATTAGTTGTGGCAAGTGACGTTGTTAAATTTGTGATGTTTGTAGTAGCAGTTGACAGTGCGCCGGTAGTTGCATAGCCCGCTAATGTTGGGCCAAGAGCGGTGATTGCTCTTGCATCGGTATAATATAAATTAAGAGATCCTTCCGCTAATCCATCAGTACTTGAAAGCGCACCTGAAACAGTAAACCAACTTAAATTTCCAGCACCATCAGTTTTTAAAACTTGTCCCGCTGAACCAGCTGTACTTGGTAAAATAAAATTGTATGCCGTAGTAGCAGCGTTTGCTTTTATCGTAACGTAATTAGTGGTTGAATCTTTTAAAAGTAAATTTGTATCAATTGTTAAATCGCCGGTAAGAGTACCACCTGTTTTATTTAATTTTGTAGCGACAGTTGTATTGGTAGTTGCAAGTCCAGTAGTCACTGTTGTTACATTTGAATTAGTAGTTGCCAATAATCCATCTACGTATGTTTTGTTTGTTAAATCGTAAGCTCCACTTGGTGCAGCTGTTGCGCTAACAGCTTGAGCACTAATCACTTGAGCAGCATTGGTCAGATCAGCTTTTGCAGCTAAAGTTGTCGTATGACTTCCAACGGTTGAAGTTACGCTAGTAACATTAGCATCAGTAGTCCCAAGAGCAGTTGTTAAATTTGTGATGTTGGTCGTAGCAGTTGCCAGTGCACCAGTAGTTGCATATCCCGCTAATATTGGGCCTAATGCTGTAACTGCTTTTGCATTTGTAAAATATAAATTAGTTGATCCTTCAGCAAGTGAGTCAGTACTTGAAAGCGCGCCAGGAACTGTATACCAACTTAAATTACCAGCACCATCGGTTTTTAAAACTTGTCCGGCCGAACCAGCAGTTCCAGGTAAAATAAAGTCATATGCAGTAGTAGCAGCGTTTGCCTTTATCGTAACGTAATTAGTTGTCGAATCTTTTAATAATAAATTTGTGTTAATAGTTAAGTCGCCAGTTAAAGTACCACCAGCTTTATTTAATTTTGTAGCGACAGTTGTATTGGTAGTTGCAAGTCCAGTAGTCACT
>JAVHRK010000005.1:24286-38632 GCA_036171615.1 Bacteriovoracaceae bacterium | reverse complement strand
CACCATCGGTTTTTAAAACTTGTCCGGCCGAACCAGCAGTTCCAGGTAAAATAAAATCGTATGCAGTAGTAGCAGCGTTTGCTTTTATCGTAACGTAATTAGTTGTCGAATCTTTTAATAATAAATTAGTGTTAATAGTTAAGTCGCCAGTTAAAGTACCACCCGCTTTATTTAATTTAGTAGCAGTTGTAGTAGTTAGTGCAGCAACCGTTGCATCAGTTGTAGCAAGGTTTCCCGATGTAGCATATCCAGCAAGTGTTGAGGTAAGTGCGTTAGCAGCATCAGTTGCAAAATTGCCTAATGTTTTATCTCCTTTAATGTACTGTAAATTAGATCCTGCAGGAATAGTCGGTTCTTTTCCGGCCAGTAACCCATCAACATAAAATTTATTAGTAAGATCATAATTACCACTCGGAGCAGCAGTTGCACTAACAGCTTGAGCGCTGATAACTTGAGCAGCATTAGTCAGATCAGCTTTTGCCGCTAAAGTAGTCGTATGACTTCCAACAGTGGAAGTTACGCTAGTAACATTGCCATTAGTAGTAGCAAGTGCAGTGGTTAAATTGGTAATATTTGTAGTCGCAGTTGCAAGTGCACCAGTAGTTGCATATCCCGCTAATGTTGGGCCTAATGCTGTGACTGCTTTTGCATTTGTAAAATATAAATTAGTTGATCCTTCAGCAAGTGAGTCAGTACTTGAAAGCGCGCCAGGAACTGTATACCAACTTAAATTACCAGCACCATCGGTTTTTAAAACTTGTCCGGCCGAACCAGCAGTTCCAGGTAAAATAAAGTCATATGCAGTAGTAGCAGCGTTTGCCTTTATCGTAACGTAATTAGTTGTCGAATCTTTTAATAATAAATTTGTGTTAATAGTTAAGTCGCCAGTTAAAGTACCACCAGCTTTATTTAATTTTGTAGCGACAGTTGTATTGGTAGTTGCAAGTCCAGTAGTGACAGTTGTTACATTTGAATTAGTTGTTGCCAATAATCCATCAACGTAAAACTTATTAGTAAGATCATAATTACCAGATGGAGCAGTAGTAGCACTAACTGCCAATGCACTTATAGTTTGAGCAGCATTTGTCATATCTGCTTTTCCTGTAACAGTTGCTGATAAACTTGTGATATTACCATTTGTCGTTGATAGTGAGGTTGTAGTTGCGTAATTTGAAAGAGTTGTTGAAAGTGCATTAATTGCATCAGTGGCAAAATTGGCCCAAGTTTTATTTCCCTTGTAGTAATCTGTCGCATTTCCAGTAGCTACAACCGGTTCTTTGCCAGATAAATCTGTTGTTAAATTTGCTATCTTACTCTGAGAAATAGCTGCAGCAGAGTTTATATCTGCATTAACTATTGAATCATTGACAATTTTTGCGCTTGTAATTGAATCTGCTGCTAATTCTGTAGATGTAATTGAACCAGAACCAGGTGCTCCGCCTCCGCCACCACCAGAAACAATGGCAGGAACCCAAGCAGTACCATTAAATTGTAGGACCTTCCCATTATCAGCACCTGATAATGTTCCTAAAGTAACGTCGCTCATTTGTCCTAAGCTATAGTCATTTTTTGCACCAACTACAACTCCAGTACGGCCATGAACTGAGGTAATATTAGAAGATGAATTATCAATTTTATCCCAGCTTGATCCATTATAAACAAGCCAGTCTCCAATATTATAATTTGTACTATTAATCATACCAGCACCACTTATAATCCAGTACTCACCAGCAACAGCACCAGATGGTGTTACGGCCAATGCCGCATCATAAGCTCCAACATATGTTAGACCACTTAGATTAATTGCTTTTGGAGTCCATTTACCGCTAGCTGAATCATAAGTAAGAACATCATTATTATTTGGAGTCACAGTGCAATCAAATCCCTTTGTATTTAAAGTTGCACTACAAAGAGAAAAATCAATTGGAAAAGTTGCTGCTGCATTGGCATCAGACATTATAAGATTAAATAAACTTCCAGCTGTTATATTTAAAGCTTGAATTGAATTTGCTATAATTTTATTAGCTGATTTTGATTCTATAGTGAAAATTTCATTGATAGATTTACCTTCAACTTTAATATTTTGAACACTAGAAAGATTTGCACCAGTTATTACTAATTGATTATTAATTATTGCGACTCTAGAAACAGATACAATTCCAATTGCTCTCTTCGGTGCCGTTACTGTCATATTTCCTGAATTAAAAACACATGAGGACAACAATAACGTTGTTACTAATATGTAAATAATTAATAGAGTAATACGTCTCATACCTTAATCCTATGATGATACTGATACATCTGTTTTTCGGTACTTAATTTAAAATACTTAAGGATTTAGCCTGGAAATTGAGATTTGAATAACTGACAAAAAAAATTGGGCATGGTTCTTTTTATGATTATAACTAGACCAATATTCTTGATCGCATTGTTAAGTATATGTTTTCTTTTTATTCAAAAAAAAGAATATCAAGTCAAGAAGAAGCATTTTATAGTGCCCAACCAGATGACTCAATTATCAAAGCGGCAAAAAAGTTCTACCCAAAATGATGTAGAAAAAATTCCAAGCTCTCAACTACGTTTAGTGCTTCGTACAGTATATTTTTAAATTAAGAACAATATTTACAGAATTACGAAGAAAATTTCGTAATTTTTCTATTAAGTCCTTCTTAATTTGTAATTGATAGAATTGAAATAGGTATTGGGTATGACTTTTTTAGTCGTTTGCATTAAGCGCACAACGGCATTAAACTTAGAGTATGAGAAAATCTATATAATCACTATTCAAGGCATAATTAGTTGAGAGTTAAGTTTAGAATTATTTTATATACACTCACCTTGTTTAGTTTCACATCTATTTTCGCTGGTGATATTACACTAAATCAACCGCTAAATCGTTTTCACAGAGCGGAGATAGGTGATAATTTAGAGTCAATTGCAAAAAAATACTTGAGCACTAATGGAAGTCATTTCAACGGAAACCTTGATGAATATATTCGAGATATTAGTAGTAAAAATCCTCAGATAAAAGATTGGAATAAAATACCATTAAGGGCCATGGTTTTTTTGGGATCAATTAAAATAGAAGAAAGGGAAAATATTGCCGCCCCTGAACTTCTTCCGGAGCCATTGCCGATTGTTGAACCAGTAGTTTCAACTAAACCAATTTCAAAAATCTATAGCACAAATCAAGCTGACTCTGCAGAGTTAATTGCAAAAAAATTCATTGATATTCATGGCAAACAGTTTGGTGACAATATTGATAAATATGTTATTTTTTTGAAAGAATTAAATCCTTCTGTTAAAAATTGGGACAATATTCCCAAACGCACGATTATTTATTTGGCGGTGTTAACAAGTTCTAAAAATATTAATGACACAAAAGTACAAATACCTATCCCAGCGGAACCAGTCAAAGTCATTGAACCAGTCAAAGTCGTTGAACCAGTCAAAGTCGTAAAAAAAATTCTTCCCTTAGATCAACGAGAGGCTCCAGAAGAAATACAATCTCTTGAACCTAAGACTGATCAAGATTTATTAAAACTTTTCACAATGGTTACATTTTCTCAGGGGCAATTACGTGAATCAGTTGACGGCAATTCTAATACTTGGAAAAGTACTCAAAATTCTCCCATCACATTTGGATTAGGTCTTAATTATTTATTAAATGACGGCGCTCAATCGATAAACTCTTCTGGTTATTATTCCTATATTGGACCTTCTCATTTAAATGGAGATGTCTTAGGTGCTCCCACAATGTTACAGCCGTCTCCAGAGATAGGTATTAATGTCTATTATCAACACAACTTGAAGGCACTAAATTCTTCTCTTTACGAAGGGCTTGATTTTGAAAAGTTTTCTACGATCAATACTAAGAGATTTATTTTGGGAGAGGATATTGCTGTATACGAAAATTCATTAATCTATGCAACAATTGGTGTCGGAAAAACTATTAATTTTCAAGGAAGAAATGTTTTATTTAAAGGAAGTATTTCTCAGTCCTTAATTTCAAAAACTACAGGCCTTACTTCTGATTCTTTTTCAGGTCAACGTATTTTGTTTTTTGTAAATGTTCAAGAATCGCATAAGTTTAGTTATCATTTTCTCTACAAACGACATTTCTTAAAAGGTCCAACTGCGCTTACTATAGATCGCTATGGACTTGGATTCGGTTATGATTTTTATTAAAGTTCAGAAAGAACTTGTTTTTGAAGTGCAATAGCTTCTTCATCAGATAATCCCACCACTTCACTAAATTCATGCATAACAAGAGCAGAAGCCAGTGTTGGAATTTCATTTTTTATACATTTCTGAGCTATTGTAAAAGCGCTAATACAGATAGAATGTTTTTTTTGATTAAAAGTACTTCCATCAAAAACATTTCCAAGAATGTCGAAGCACGGTTGGTCTAACTGAATATCTAATTTTATTTCTTCCATTACTCCATGCAGGTTATTTTCATTGTCTGCAAATAAAACAGAGTACATTTTCAAGTTTAGGCAATTAAATTAATGTTAAACTGTTTGGCTGAAAATATTTTTTTCAGGATTTCCTTCAAAGCTATCATCTATGGCCATACAAATATTTCTAATAAATTGCTTGCCAAGCTCAGTGGTTTTGATTGTGGTAGAAGTTTGAGTAACTAAATTATCTTGAATCATTATCTCTATTTTTTGTTGTTGATTGCGAGATAAGTCTGAAGGCAAAATTTCGGTTTCAAATTCACACATTAGATCTAGAATTTTTGTACGTTTAAATAATTCTTTCTCTGTTAAAACATGACCGTGAATGAGTGAATAGTTTTTTGCAACTATATCTTCACGCCATTTTTTATAATCTTTTTCATTTTGTGCAAATGCAGTCCAAGCATCAGATAAGCTTGAAGGCCCAAGACCTAATAAAACCTTAGATCGCTGAACGGTATATCCCATAAAGTTTCTGTGTAATTCTTTTTTTATAAAAGATTTATAAAGAGAATCGCTTGGTAGAGCAAAATGATCCATGCCAATTTCAAAGTAGCCTGCTTCAATAAGTAAGTTGCGAGCTACTTCTTGAAGTAACATCTTTTCTTCTGCTGTTGGTAATCCATCTCGTTCTAAGCGTTTTTGAGCTGGTTTTAAACTTGGCACGTGAGCATAGCTGTAAAGTGCCAGTCGTGTAGGACGGAATTTTAAAATATCACTAATTGTTTCTTTGATTGTTTCTGGCGTTTGAAAAGGAAGGCCATAAATTAAATCAAGATTGAACAATTCAATGCCATTTTTTTTCAAATCAGTAATTACACGAGTAACTAATTCAAGGGATTGATTGCGTTGAATACTTTTTAATACTTTAGGATTTGTATCTTGAATTCCTAAACTAACGCGATTGAAACCTAAGCGTAGTAAAGATTCACAATGCTCAGGAGTTGTTGTTCTTGGATCCATCTCAATTGATTGTTCAAGAAAATCTTTATTAATTTTTAATTTCTTTGAATTAATTATAGGAGATAAAAGTTTTTCTAATTCTGCAGGCGTCAACCAAGAAGGTGAACCACCACCAAGATGAATTTCTGAAACTTCAGTTCCTTCAGGTATCATTGTTTCGTAAAAGCGAAATTCTTGCTCCATGGCCTCAAGATATTCATCAGCAAAACTTCTATTTTTAGTGATCATTTTTGTGCATCCACAAAACGCACATAGTGTTTCGCAGAATGGAACGTGAATATAAATTGAAATACTAGGTTTTTCACCAGATAGTGCTTTTTGAAAATGCTCAAACCACTGTTGATTAGTTATACCTTTCCAAGAAGGAACAGTTGGATAACTGGTATAACGAGGTCCAGGAATGTTGTACTTTTTTAAGAGTTCTAATGATTGATTTGTCATAATTTGTACCTTAACAGCGGATTGTTCTTAAAACCATGATCTAGCTCACTATATGTGAATTCATTTTGAAGAGCAAATGACTTAATCACTGAATTATATGTCATTTGTTCGAAGATATAATAGTTAGAATTTGGTAATTTTAAAATATGAAAATTGAAAAAAAATACATTTACGATTTATTTTTAAGAGTCCTTCACGCTGTTATTGCATTCTCTACACTTATTCTTTTATTAAGTGCGAAATTTGCAGAAATAAACGAAGGGGAAGGGTATTTACGAAAGGCCTTCTGGGTCATTCATATATTTGCGGGATACAGCTTAAGTATAGCTTTTTTCTTAAGAATTGTCTGGGGAATTTTTGGGCCGACACATGCTAAATTTAAAAGTTTTTTACATATAAAAGAATGGCGTCAAATACTTAAAACGGGCAACATGAAATTAGTAGTCTGGAAGTGGGGGCATCACCCTTTAGCTTCCTTGGCCTATTTGATATTTTATTTTGCCATCTTAGTATTGTCATTTACAGGAATTTCTTTGTCAGCAATTGAGCATGATCGAGGACCTCTGGCCAGATGGCTATATGATGAATTGGCCTATAAGCATACACTTCAAGAAATCCATGAAGCCTTCACTTGGATAGTAATCATTTTTATCATTTCACATATTTTTGCATTATTTTATCACGAGAATGAAGATGGTGTTCCGGTTGTGCAAAGTATGTTTAGTGGTTTTCAATACAAAAAAATAAACCAGGAGGATCACCATGAAGAGAAGTAAAATTTTACTTTTATGCTTTTTTATTAGTAGTTCTATATTTGCAACAGAAGAGATTTTAATGGAATATCAAAAAACTGAAAAAACACCTTTTAGTGCAGCAAGAGGCGAAAAATTTTATCGAGCGGAAAGAGTAAATAGTAAAGGCGATAAAGTAAGTTGCATGACTTGTCATACAGACAATCCAAAAAATTCTGGATTAACTAGAGCGAATAAAGTCATCGAACCAATGGCACCTTCTTTAAATCCTCAGCGCTTTGCAGATAGAGCAAAAATTGAAAAATGGTTTAAAAGAAATTGTAACGATGTATATGATCGAGTTTGTACAACCCTCGAAAAAGGCGATTTTATGAAATATATGTTGTCGATAAAATAAGGAGTTTTTAATGAAAAAAAAATCATCAATGTTACTAGCTTTGTTTTTAGTTTTAATCTTTTCTAGTTCTATACTCTTAAGTGATGAAGAAAATGAAGAACACGAAAGAGGTGAGCGCGAAGGCAGATCTAGTGTAGAGTTTAATAAAACACGCAGTGGTATCCCGGCAGTAATAAACGCCAAGTGGAAAGCTGAATGTTCAAGTTGTCATATGCTTTATCTTCCAGGTCTTTTACCAGCTCGTTCTTGGACTAAAATGATGACAGGGCTTGATAAACACTTTGGCGAAAATGCAGAACTAGATGCCGCCACTCAAAAAGAAATTACTGATTTTCTAGTTCAAAATAGTGCAGATAAATCAATGAATAGAAGAGGTAGTAAAATTTTAGGTGGTATTGGTAAAAATGATGCACCTTTAAGAATTTCAGAAACAACTTACTTCATCAGAAAACATGATGAGGTGAGTGCAGCTACCTATAAAAGAAAGGCGATTGGTAGTGCGGCAAATTGTCTTGCATGTCACAAGGGAGCAGAGCAGGGAAATTTTTCAGAACATGAAGTAAGAATACCGAAAGAAAATGAAGTGCCAAAGAAAGTAATTAAAAAATAAAAGCAAAAAAAAGGGGGTCCATATGGGCCCCCTTTTTTTTATATCAAGATCCGCACATTTCACATGATTCTGGATTTTCCAAAGAACAAACCATTGCTGCAGTTTCTTCTTCAAGTGATTTTCTCACAGGGAGTTCTGTATTCTTAACTGTAAACTGAACAGCATTTACTGCGGCCCTAGTACGTAGATAATACATTCCTGTTTTAAGACCTGCTTTCCAAGCATAAAAATGCATTGATGAAAGTTTTCCAAAATTAGGATCTTCCATAAAGACATTTAATGATTGTCCTTGATCAATATAAGGACCGCGTCCCTGAGACATATCGACAACGGCCTTTTGTTTAATTTCCCAAACTGTTTTATAAAGCGCTTTAATTTCATCAGGAATCGATTTGATATTTTGAACTGAGCCATTGCAAGCAATGATTTCATTTCTCATATTATCATTCCATAAATCAAGCTTAATAAGGTCATTTACTAAATAACGATTTACGATAGCAAATTCACCTGAAAGCACTCGACGAACATAAATATTTGATGTGATTGGTTCGAAGCATTCATTATTTCCCAATATTTGAGAAGTAGATGCAGTAGGCATTGGCGCAACAAGAAGTGAATTTCTCACACCATGTGCTCTTACTTCTTCTTTTAATGATGTCCAATCCCAATTCCCTGATGAAGGAGTAACTTTCCACATATCAAATTGGAAAATACCTTCTGACATTGGAGAACCTTTATAAGTTGAATAAGGGCCATCAGCTTTTGCAGAATCTTTTGATGCAGTAACTGCTGCAAAATAAATTGTTTCAAATATATCATTGTTAAGTGTGTAAGCTTCTTTTGATTCAAATGGGAGACGAAGTTCAAAGAAAGTATCTGCTAGTCCTTGTACACCTAAACCGATTGGACGGTGGCGCATATTGGAATTTTTTGCTTCTTCTACAGGGTAGTAATTAATATCAATGATACGGTTTAAGTTAACAGTCATTTGATAAACTACATCATATAACTTCTTGTGGTCATATTTTCCATCAACTACAAACCGATTTAACGCTACTGAAGCTAGATTACAAACCGCTACTTCATCAGGAGCTGTGTATTCTAAAATTTCAGTGCAAAGATTTGAAGATTTAATAGTCCCTAAATTTTTCTGATTTGATTTTTCGTTAGCAGCATCTTTATAAAGCATATATGGAGAACCAGATTCAATTTGTGATTCTAAGACTGCAAACCAAAGATCCTGTGCTCTGATTGTTCTTTTTGCAATTCCTCGGGCTTCATATGACGTATAAAGTTCTTCAAATTTTTTGCCATAACAATCAGACATGCCTGGAGCTTCATGAGGGCAAAAGAGAGACCACATACCATCTTCTTCTACACGCTTCATAAATAGATCTGGGATCCATAAAGCATAGAATAAATCTCGTGCTCTTTGTTCTTCTTTACCTGTATTTTTTTTCATTTCCAGAAAATCAAAAATATCTGCATGCCATGGTTCTAAATAAACAGCAAAGGCACCTTTTCTTTTCCCACCACCTTGATCAACGTAGCGAGCAGTATCATTGAAGACTTTCAACATTGGAACGATACCATTGGAAGTTCCATTTGTTCCTTTGATAAAAGTACCTTTGGCCCGTATATTGTGAATCGCTAAACCAACTCCACCTGCTGATTGAGAAATAAGTGCAGTTTGTTTTAAGGTGTCGTAAATGCCTTCAATAGAATCATCTTTCATTGTTAATAAAAAGCATGATGAAAGCTGTGCTTTGTTTGTCCCAGAGTTAAATAGAGTGGGAGAGGCATGTGTGAAGAATTTTTCAGACATTAAATTATATGTTGTCACAGCTGCATCTAAGTTATTTAGATGAATCCCTAATGACACGCGAAGAAGCATTTGTCCTGGGCGCTCAACAATCTTATTATTCATTTTTAAAAGATAAGATTTTTCTAATGTTTTAAAACCAAAATAGTCATAGTTAAAGTCACGTTTATCTACAATGACTTTATCTAAGTTATGAGCATGTTCCATAACAACATTATATAATTCTGTCGTTACTAGTGGAGATGGCTCTCCAGTAATAGAATTAGTATGGTGATACATTGCTTTGATATTTTCAGAAAAACATCCGCGAGTTTCTTTGTGCAAGTTAGAAACGGCAATACGTCCTGCTAATGTTGCATACTGAGGATGTTGAGTTGAAAGATAAGCAGCAGTTTCAGCAGCTAGCTGATCAAGTTCACCAGTTGTAATTCCATCATAAATTCCTTCAATAACTTTTTTAGCTATTTTCATGGGATCGATAAAATTTCTGTCTAAATCAAAACATAATTGTTCGATTCTCTCTGTGATTTTGTCAAATTTAATTGGCTCTTTTTCGCCACTTCGTGTGATAACGTACATGTTAAAACTCCAAGTCTAATGTGAATGTGTGTGATAATTTTTCGCCTAGTATTCCAGGTCTTTGATATTCAGAAACACGTTTTTCAAAAAAGTTTGTTTTACCTTCTAGAGAAATTAGTTCCATCCATTCGAATGGATTTTTCGTATTATAGAATGCAGGAGCACCTAATTGCATTAACCAATGGTCGGCTACAAATTCGATATATTGTGACATTAATTCTGCATTGATTCCTATTAATGAAACAGGAAGTGCATCAGTAATAAATTCTTTTTCAATTGAAACTGCTTCTGTAATGATTTGAGTAATAGATGCATTATCTAGTTTTTCTTCCTCAGTTAACATTGAGTGAAGCAAACAAGCAAATTCGCAATGCAATCCTTCATCTCGAGAAATGAATTCATTAGAAGTACAAAGACCAGACATTAGTCCTCTTTTTTTCAACCAATAAATAGCGCAGAATGAACCTGAAAAGAAAATTCCTTCTATCGCTGCAAAAGCAATTAATCTATGTGCAAAAGATTTTTTAGATGAAATCCAATTCATGGCCCATGTAGCTTTTGTGGCAACACAAGCTAGGTTTTCGGTTGCATGGAACAGTCTATCTTTTTCTATTGGATCTTTAATATAGGTATCTATTAAAAGTGAGTAAGTTTCGCTGTGGATATTTTCCATAGCAATTTGAAACCCATAAAAACATCTTGCTTCTGGAAGTTGAACGTCTTTATAAAAACGAAGGGCAAGGTTTTCATTTACAATTCCGTCACTAGCTGCAAAAAATGCAAGCACGTGAGAGATAAAATGTTTTTCATCTTTATTTAATTTATTTTCCCAGTCAGATAAGTCGGGAACGAGATCAATTTCTTCTGCTGTCCAAAAAACGGCCATGTGTTTTTTATACATTTCCCAAATGCTTTGTTTCTCTATTGGAAAAAGTACAAAACGGTTATCATTTTTAGCTAAAATGCTAGATTGAGCAGAATCGTTTGCTGCCATAAGTGTTGCCTCCATGAATGTCTTAGTAACGTGTGTGTGTACTTTAAAGATAGCAAGTTCCGAGAAGTTTAAAAATAAAAAACTCAGAGGTGCGCCTATTCAAAATACTCAAGTATTTCTAAAGGAGTGATGCGAAAAATCAATATAATCATGTGATTAACGCAGATAAAAGCACCATGAAAAGCTGATATAGATGATCTAATTTAAACTTACAACTCAGAAGTGAGGATTAATTTTTTTATTTTTTAGGCTTTACAGTTTGAGGAAATAGACCATTTCCTCAAACAATTTTTATTATCTTATTTAGGTAAATCAATTTTTGGAAATAGAGCTGTTGGTTCAGTTAAATTATATACATGACTTCCAAATTTAATTTGATCATAGGCCGTTACTTTCATTCCTATTGGATCTAGCGCCTTTTCAGCAGTGTCAGGCAAGAAAGCTGACATAAGAACTGATAAAGCATGAATCGAATAAACACAATTATAAACAACCTGTCTGAGTGCTGGTTTTTCATCGTCAGTTTTTAATTTCCATGGCTCTTTAAGATTTACATATTGGTTCATGCTATTAACACCTTCCCAGAGTACTTCTAAGGCACGATTGTGTTCACGCTTTTCCATATGATCAATCATTTTTTTAAAGCAATCATCGAAGTGAACTTCTTGAGTAATTCCTGTACCTGAAAGAATAGGATCATTATTTTTTAAGTATAGTTTTAGAACTCGCATGATGAGATTTCCAAAACTATTTCCTAGTTCAGCATTATGTTTTTCAATAAGTTCTTTTTCAGAAAAACGACCGTCGCCCTGAGCTGGGATTGAACGTAGTAGATAATAACGAAAACTATCGAGAGAATATTTTGCTAACATATCATTCGGGTCAATAACGTTGCCCAATGACTTACTCATCTTTTTTCCATCTTCTGCTAAAATCATTCCGTGAACATATATCTGAGAAGGCAGCGGAAGCTCAGCTGCATGTAGCATAATAGGCCAGACGACAGTGTGAAACCAGGCAATATCTTTTCCAATAACGTGCATATTGGCAGGCCAAAATTTTTCATTATCAGTGTGAGCGATAGCACTATAATAATTTATAAGCGCATCAAACCATGTGTACATAACAAATTTTTCATTACCCGGAACTTGTATACCCCATTGTTCATTAGGGCGTGAAATAGGTAGATCTCTTAACTTATCACCTTCTAAGCGCGATAACATTTCATTAAATGAGCCATGAGGAACGATAAATGTGGGATGAGTTTTTATATGAGCGATAATCCAATTTTGGTAAGCGCTCATCTTGAAGAAATAGCCTTCTTCCTCTTTTAAAGTAAGTGCTTTGCCATGTGCCGGACAAATATTATCTGGAGCTTGAGTCTCTGTGTAAAAAGATTCACATGCCAAGCAATATTGACCTGAATAGACTCCAAAATAAATATCGCCTTTCTTTTCCAGTTTTTTCCACAATTCAGTACAAACATCATGATGTCTTTTTTCTGTAGTTCGTACAAAATCACCGTTTGAAATATTGAGATCCTTACATAGCTTTTTAAACTTAAGGGAATTTTCATCTACAAAATTTTGCGTTTCTTTGCCTTCTGCTTTTGCCGACTCGATAAGTTTTTGTCCATTTTCATCTGTACCTGTCATCAATAAAGTTTCATACCCTAAAAACATATACCATCTGGCATAAGCATCAGAGACAATTTTCTCAAGCGCATGGCCCATATGCGGGTTACCATTGGGATAATCAATTGCAGTGGTGATATAGAATTTTTTAGTCATGATGTTTTTCCTTATGCTTTTACAACAAAGTTTACAATTTTCCCTGGCACATATATTTCTTTTACTAACGTCCCAACTAAATATTTGGAAACATTTTCATCAGCTTTTGCCATTGATAAAATTTCTTCTTGAGTAATATCCAATGCGACTTCTAAAGTTGCTCTCAGTTTTCCATTTACTTGAACTGCAACAGTTATTAAGTCGTCTTTAGCTAAATCTTCACTAAAACCAGGCCAGTTTTCATAGGTAAGAGTTTTTTTATTTCCTAAGAATTCCCATAATTCTTCACCAGCATGTGGTGCCATGGGCGCCAATAAAAGTGTAAAGATTGTTGCAGTTTCTTTCGTTATTTTTCCAACTTTATAGCAGTGATTGATAAAAATCATAAGTTGAGAAATCGCGGTATTAAATCTCATGTTTTCATAATCATGAGTCACTTTCTTGATAGTTTTATGAAGAATTTTTAAAGTATCATCACTCTCTACTCCTCCTACTATATGATCAGGATCGGCCATAAATCGATAAGCTCTATTTAAAAAATTATAGACCCCTTTTACACCATCTTCTTTCCATGGTTTTACTTTTTCGAGAGGGCCCATAAACATTTCATATAAACGAAGTGAATCACCGCCAAATTCTTTGACTACACTATCTGGATTGACAACATTGCCACGTGACTTACTCATTTTTTCGCCATCGCTAGCGAGAATTAATCCTTGATTGACTAGTTTGTGAAACGGTTCTTTAGTAGAAACGAAGCCTAGATCAAATAAAACTTTATGCCAAAAACGCGCATATAATAAATGGAGAACTGCGTGTTCTGCACCACCGACGTATAAATCTACTGGCATCCAGTATTTTTCGATATCAGCATTCCAAGGTTCTTTTTCATTTTTTGGATCACAAAATCTTAAATAATACCAACATGATCCGGCCCAATTGGGCATAGTATTTGTTTCTCTGGTTGCCTTTTTCCCATTTTTTGGATCAATGACATGCAACCATTCTGTCGCATGGGCCAGAGGCGATTCGCCTGTTCCGGATGGTTCAAATTTTTCTAATTCTGGAAGTGCAACTGGAAGTTCATCAGCATCAAGACATCTGATTGTACCATCTTCGTATTTTAAAAGAGGGAAGGGCTCACCCCAATAACGTTGACGAGAAAAAATCCAATCACGTAATTTATAATTTATTTTTTTAGTCCCTAATCTTTTTTCTTCTAACCAGGAAATCATTCTATCGATCCCTGTAGTCTTATCAAGTCCATTTAAAAAATCAGAATTGATATGTTTGCCTTCTCCTGTGTGAGCAGCTTCTTCAATATTTCCACCTTCTAATACTTGTATAATTGGTAGCTTGAATTTCTTGGCAAATTCATAGTCACGTTCATCATGTGCAGGTACCGACATAATGGCGCCAGTCCCGTAGCTCATTAAAACATAATCTGCAATCCAGATTGGAATAAGTTTTTGATTGGCGGGATTAAGAGCATATGCACCAGTAAAAACTCCTGATTTATCTTTATTGAGTTCGGT
>JAVHRK010000005.1:0-24186 GCA_036171615.1 Bacteriovoracaceae bacterium | reverse complement strand
GATTAAGAGCATATGCACCAGTAAAAACTCCTGATTTATCTTTATTGAGTTCGGTCCTCTCTAAATCATTTTTTGCCTTACAGGCCTCTTGATATTTAGAGACAGTAGTTTTATTTTCAGTAGTTGTAATTTGTGAAACTAGTGGATGTTCAGGTGAAATTACCATATAGGTAGCACCAAAGAGGGTGTCAGGACGTGTGGTAAAAACTTCTAATAAGTCTTTAAGACCCTCAACTTGAAACTTAATAGTCGCACCTTCAGATTTTCCAATCCAATTGCGTTGCATTTCTTTGATACTTTCTGGCCAATCAACTAATTCTAAATCTGTTAAAAGTCTTTCGGCATATTCAGTAATTCTTAACATCCATTGGTTCATTTTCTTTTGAATAACTGGATGACCACCGACTTCCGATTTCCCATCAACCACTTCTTCATTGGCAAGTACCGTTTTTAAATGCGGACACCAATTAACATTTATTTCGTCTTCGTAGGCCAGACCTTTATTATAGAGTTGAACAAAAATCCATTGTGTCCATTTATAATAATCCACGTTAGATGTCGCAAGCTCGCGATCCCAATCGTATGAAAAACCCAGCGATTTTAATTGGCGAGTAAAAGTAGCAATATTTTTTTTAGTGGTAATGTCTGGATGAGTGCCAGTTTTCATCGCGTAATTTTCTGCTGGTAAACCAAATGAATCCCACCCCATTGGGTGCAGAACATTAAATCCCTTCATTCGCTTATATCGACACATAATATCTGTGGCGGTATAGCCTTCTGGATGCCCCACATGTAATCCATCTCCGGAGGGAAAAGGAAACATGTCTAGTGCGTAATACTTGGGTTTGTCTGATTTGTTTTCAGTTTTAAAAGTTTTGTTTTCTTCCCAAAATTTTTGCCACTTTTTTTCGATGTCTTGAAAGTTGTACTCAACCATGCATATTCCTTGGTAAATGAACCGATTTGAAGGTCAGATATTAGCATAAATAAAAAGATGGTGCTATTATTTAGCTGAAATATTAACGGAGTTTTTTTTATGACAGAAAAAATAATCGTCTATCCAATAAGCGCCAATCCACCAACTTGGGGACACGCTGATATTATGATGAGGGCCGCTAACCATTTTGATCGAGTATATTGGGTAGCAGCAGTTAATCCAGGCAAAACATATATGTTCACTCTGGAAGAACGTTTATCCATGATGAAATCATATGTTTCATATTATAAATTAAAAAATGTAGAAATTTGCGCACACGAGGGAACAGTCGCGCGATTTGCAGAAGAAAAAGGCGCACAGTTTTTATTAAGAGGACTGCGAAATTCTTCTGACTATCAAATGGAGTTAGAACTGTCAGTAGGGAATCGAGGTATCAGTAAAGAAGTCGAAACAATTTGTATGTTTGCTAAGCCACATTTTGCTACAATTTCATCAACTCTTATTCGAGAGCTAGCGATGCTAAATGAAAGGATCGATCAGTACGTAATGCCCTCAATCGCAAAAAAAATTCTAAAAAAACTACACGGAGATAAGGCGATACAATGAGAACAGTGATTATCTTAGGCCATCCTGATAAGAAATCATTTTGCGCGCGATTGGCCGATAGTTACGAAAATGGAGCTAAAGAAAAAGGCGGTGATGTAGAACGAATTAATCTTAACGAAATTAAATTTAATCCTATTCTTAAAAAAGGTTATCGAGAAGTAATGGCCCTTGAAGAAGATTTAATAGAGGCACAAAGACTTATAAAATGGGCCAATCACATTGTCTTTGTTTTTCCTGTGTGGTGGTCGGCGACACCTGCACTTTTAAAAGGGTTTATTGATCGAGTTTTTTTACCTGGTTTTGCCTTTAAATATCGCGAAAATTCCACTCAATGGGACAAATTGCTTCAAGGAAAAACAGCGCGTATCATAATGACGAGTGACGCACCTGTCATTTGGCTTTACGTGATGTATTTTCATCCCGCGCTGAACATGATGAAAAAGGCTGTCTTAGAATTCTGTGGTGTTAGCCCTGTAAGTGTCACAAGTTTTGGATCAGTAAAAAATTCTAGTGATAAGAAGCTAGAAGGTATGCTATATAAGGTCTATCGGGATGGATTAAATGATAATTAAATTATTAGCGAAACTTTCAAGGCCCTTTATTTTTATGGCGTTATTAACACCCGCATTTTCATCGGCAAAACTAGTAGAATTTATCATAAATATCCCTTTCTCCACTCCGGATCAATCCAATATTTATTTAACTGGAGATATTTCAGGTCATTGTAATTGGCAACCAACTTGTCTCAAAATGAAAGACCTCGGCTCTGGTAGTTATTCTATCTCCATTACTATTCCTGATGAAATTCAAACATTAAATTATAAAGTGACCCGTGGAAGTTGGGATAATGAAGCCGCCAATTCTTATTCCGCGCCATATGGAAATTTCACAGTCAATCTTGCTACTGCAACGATGCCAATTGTTCAAAATATAATTCATTGGAAAGATTTGGCGCCACTAAGTAAAAGTAATAATATTCAAACTGCTTTTTTATTTTCAACTGAGTTAGATAAAAATAAAGAAATTAGTATTTATCTTCCACCTAATTATGAAAACTCATCTAAACATTTTCCTGTTATCTATATGCATGATGGCCAAAATGTTTTTGATCCAAGATCTTCAAGTTTTGGGGTCGAGTGGTCGATTGACGAAACAATGAATAAATTAATCTCGCGAAATGAAATCAATGAAGCAATAATAGTTGCAATTCATACCAATAATACTGATCGCTATCTAGAATATGATTATTTTTCGCAAGGAAAAAAATATTCTGATTTTATTATTAATGGGGTTGTGCCTTTTATTGATCAAAACTATAGAACTATTTCAAATAGAGAGTCTCGTTATGTAATGGGTTCCTCAATGGGGGCATTAATCTCATTAATGATGTTAATCGACCGACCTGATATCTTTTCTAAAGGTGCAGGACTATCTTTCCCTGCTCATATAAATGAACGTGCAATTTTTAGATTTTTAGCTGGTAGACAAGATAGTAAATTACCAGCATTTGATTTCTATATGGACCATGGTGATTATGGAATTGATACTAAATATAGTACTTCCGCTAATGATTTATATTCGACACTTAAAGTTCAAGAACAAGTAAAAGTGAAATATTCTGTTTATCCTTTTGCAAATCATTCTGAAGCTGATTGGGCCAGACGTGCTTATATTCCTTTGAAATATCTACTGAATTAAGTAAATAAATTTAACTTTTTATGTAAACAGGACGAAATGACTCCAGAAGGGGTCTTTTATATTCCATAAAAGTAAAGATTGGTTATTTAGCACTCTGCTAATTTCACTATCACTGATTTTTTATCAGTTATCTTCTTTTAATTTACCAAGTAGATCCATTTCTAATGTTCCTGAGAAAATCTTTCGCCAAAGAGTTATTGAGCCTGAAAGGTTAATTGAAGATGTCCATCAATTATCGCAAATGGAAAAAGTCGCAAAATTATCTAATGCTAGAATAGTCCTGGCCGATTATGGTCTTATACGGAGAGATTTTCCTCATATTAGAGATTTAACAAATCAACAAATTGATGAGTGGATTTTAAATGAAGTGGCCTATGTTTCTCTACCACAATCAGCACAGACCTCGGTAAATACAAAAATTCCAATTTCACTAGAGACTAGATCTGCTGCCAGGCCTCCAGAATATGGACGAGCACTTGTTTTTGAAATGAAGGATCCAACAGATAAAAAAAATATAATTGGACTGATAGATGTTAAAGGTTCTGGATCTCTCAGACCTGGACAAAGAGATCACGGAAATGGTGTAGCGACACTTGGTGAATGTGTTCGAGAGTTTCTTTATGAAAATCTTGTTCGAGATGTCCTTGATGATGCAGATATTTCTGCTAAAACAGTTGGCTCATATGCAGTAATCGATGCAGGCTTTGGAGTTGTTCATAAAGATGGGAGTACGTCTCCTGCGGGGCTCTATTTAAGACAGGCCCACCACCGCGTGATAAATCCAGGTGCATGGTTGGATGCTCCCAATAGAACTTATTTACAATCTGTTTTACATCGCTATGGCATTGATCCCAATACAAATATTCAAGGAACAACAAGTAACGATATTTTTGATTTCGGTCACTACGTTGTAAAAAATGATTTACCAACAACTGTTCCAGCAAAGCAAATTCCGTTTGATCTTTGGGGATATGATAAATCTATTACAGCAGATGTGGGAGATAGATGGTTTTATTCTAAAAAAGATTATCCTTGGCAGTGGTCGCACGAGTTGTCAGATTCACTTGCAAATGGAAAAGCCAATCGTCATGATGCATGGACTCACTTTGAAAATCTTATAAAACCAGCTCAAGCAAAACTTACAACTTTTAGAACGGTAAAATATGCTTTAAAAGGTTATAATGCCTCTAGAGATGTGAGTAATTTTCTTCGAAGAATGATAATTGAAAATAATATTTTTGTTATTGATAATATTAAAACAAATCTTATTACTGAAAATTATATCAAAGAGCCACTCTGGAAAAATATAGACGTACTTTTACAACTCACTAGAAGCTTGGAGTTACTTCCTTTTGATCAAGAAGTTGCCCAACTTCAACACTTAATTATTGAAAATGCCATGGAATTAAGGCCGAATTTAAAAAGACCATTACCGACAGAAATTGAAGTATTAATAAATAAGCTTTCTATGAGTGATAAAATTAAGCTTAAAATAGTGGAAATCAAATCAGGAATTAATAGCTGCTTTGGTATGGCCGCGGGAATAATTCAACATTAAGATTTAATATATGGAAAACTACGGACAAAATGAACTGGTTAAGCTGGCAACGACAGCAATGCCTTTTGGAAAATATAAAGGAACACTACTTATTGATTTGCCAGAAACATACGTCGTTTGGTTTTATGGCCAAGGTCTCCCTGATGGTCAAATTGGAAAACTATTAGGACTTTTGTATGAAATAAAGCTGAATGGATTAGAAGATCTTGTAATTCCTCTTAAAAATACAAACTAAAAAGGGACCCGAAGGTCCCTTTTTAAATAGTTTTTTAAAAATCTTAGTAAACTAAGCTTTTTTAGCAGCTACTTTTTTAGTTGCTTTCTTAGCTACTTTTTTAGTCGCTTTCTTAGCTACTTTTTTAGTTGCTTTCTTAGCTACTTTTTTAGCAGCTGGTTTTTTAGCTACTGCTTTTTTTGCTACTTTCTTAGTTGCTTTTTTAGCTACTGCTTTTTTTGTTGCTTTCTTAACGGCCATAAATTCCTCCAAACATTATTGTTGTCTTTAATAGAATAAACAAATTTTTATTTTCATGCAATCAAATAATTCAATTACACAAAATCTTATTTTTGATTTGATCTAAAAAATAGAAAATTTTTATACTTTTACAATTTCTGGAAGACTTTATAGTCTTTATTCATGAACACAATTTTAATTTTATTAGTTTTGAGTACCAACTCGTTTGCAGAAAGTGGAATTGATCAATTCCTTCGCTCCAAAATTGATTTTTTTCAGATCAGACCAATGCTTCGATTAGAAAAAAATCAAAATGCCTCTCAAATTGAACTTGGGAAGCGACTTTTTATGGAAACAGAACTTTCCGGAAATAGAAATATGAGTTGTCTGAGCTGCCATAATCCCGTTCATGGAACCAGCGATGGACGTCCATTATCGCAAACTCAAGATCAAAATGGAATTTTACGGCGAAATTCTCCTGCACTTTTTAACCTCGGCCGACATTCTTTTATGTTTCTAGATGGGCGAGTTCATCTTGATAATGAAACTAAAATTTTCTCGACCCCTGAGAAAAATTTGCCCATTGAGGTCAGTAGAGTCATGACTAGTGCTTTGGCCGCTCAAGCTCTATTCCCACTTATTTCAGATTTAGAAATGAAGGGAAATAAAGGAGAGAATGAAATTGCGGATGCCAATAGTAATTCTGAAGCATGGATGAAACTTGTGACACGTCTAAAAAATCAAAAGAGTGAGAATCCTCGATTTAAAACATATTCACAGCTTTTCCTAGAAGCATACCCGGGTTCAAACTTGGACAAGATAAATATTGGTCATGCGGTGGAAGCTATTGCCGCTTTTGAAAAAGAACAATTCCAGAGTAATGGTTCGCCTTTTAATAAATATGTGAGTGGAGATATTACGGCAATGTCTTTAAAACAAAAAAGAGGATTTGCTATTTTTGTTGATAGAGGAATGTGCATTGCGTGTCATCAGGGTTCTGAATTAGGAAATAATTCATTTTTTACTTCTGTTGGAGTGCCTCAATGGGGAATTGCTCCGGTGGTGGCTGATTTGGGTCGAGGAGAAATGAAAAATGAAGCTTTTAAAAAGTATTTTTTCAGAACTCCTAGTTTATTAAATATAGGGCTAACTGCGCCCTATATGCATAACGGTGCATTTCAAACGATACGAGAAGTTATTAACCACTATAGTAATCCCCACTCGTCATTAATTAATTTTGAGCTTTCACCTCTAATGAGAGAAAAAATACCTGTTGAAGTTAGTGTCGAAAAAAATCCGAAAATAATTGATGAAATTTGGAATTCAATTCAAGCGCCTTTTTTAAAACGAGGATTAAACTTCTCAGAAGATGAAAAAAATGACCTCGAGGCATTTTTATCAGAGGCCTTAACGGATCAAAATTTTATTTGGAAATAGCTGTATTCGGAATGATTGAATTTTCAGGATTAATTGTAGCTTCAATCTTTTTTACATCCCGACTAAGGTCATCTGATATTGTTTTGTCTTTAATGTATTTTACACCATTGCAAATAGTATATTGTTCATTAACTTCTTCGCACTGAAAATTTGCTAGTGTTGGATTTTTAATATTTTTCAAATAAGTAGTATAGTACTGACCATAGCAATTACTTAAGCAGCCCTTCAATTTTTCACACTTATTGGAACATATTAATAAAATATTGTTTTTTTGTGAAAAATCGACCACACATTTATTACTTGCCAAGATTTTTTGATTAAAAAGCTTATTCATTACTTTGGGATCATGACTTGAGAGTGTAAAAGATGATTTTGAGTTTACAAGAGCGAAACATTTTTCCTGCTCTGAGTTGATTTTATTATAAATACTTGTAGCTTCCTCATTTGGGATTATATTTTCCGCATATAGATTAAAATTAATGGCGAAGAGTATTAATAATATTAATTTATTCATTTCAGTACTGATCGGAGAAATTATTAAATATATTAATAATTTTGGTACTTCAATTAATTTTAATATTACTTCTTTGATTGCTCTGTAATTGCCCATTGTTTGTGGCAGTTCTAATATCTATCAATTTAGACGATTTTTTAAATCTCTTGCTAAGTTTCTGTTTATTTACGCCTCATAATACCAATATTTTTTAGTTAACTATATGGTCCAACTTACCGATAACTAAAGTTATAATATTGTTATAAACAATATAGGCTAAAATTTTATGAATCATTTTTTGAAAATTTTTGTTTTTAAAAAAATATTTTTTAATATTATTTCCTTCACTTTTTTATTAATTTTTACCGGATGTGTTCCGGCCTTAACAAGTAAAGTTCCAACTGGAAACTCGCCAGAGATAAGTAGTGTAACTGCCGGAAATGGACAGGCCGCTATAAATTTTCAAGCACCAACTTCTATTAATGGCTCAGCAGTTTCATATTTTACTGTTACAGCTAGTCCTGGTCTAATTACAACTAATGGTACTGCTTCACCCATTATAATATCTGGGCTGACAAATGGTGTGCCATATACTTTTACGGTTACTGCGACTAATTTTGCAGGAAATGAATTAATATCTCAGGCCTCTCAAGCCATTACGCCAAATAATATTTCCGATTCAATTTCTCCTATTATAACTTCCTTTCTGATACCAGCTACTTCTTCGACTTTAAATATTGCCATTACTAACTTTACTGCCGCTGATGCAGTTGGTGTGACGGCCTATTGCCTTACAGAAGTTGTATCTAGGACCGGATGTGTTTGGACTACTACTCCGCCACTTACACATCTTTTTAATTCAGCTGGAATAAAATCTCTTTATGCTTGGGCAAGGGATGCAGCTGGAAATGTTTCTCTCAGTACTAATGCTAATATTACGATTGTGTTACCTGATGCAATTATTCCTACAATTACACAATTTTTGTTACCTGCAGTTGCAAATACATTAACAGTTCCGGTGACTCTTTTTTTAGCAACCGATAATGTCGCGATTGATTCTTATTGTCTGACTGAGGTTAATTTATCTGCTGGTTGTAGTTGGAGTACTGCAATTCCTAGTACATTTGATTTTTTAACTGTCGGTGCAAAAACATTATACGCATGGGTACGAGATACTTCTGGAAATGTCTCTCTTAGTACCTCAGCTTCTGTGATTATTGATATGACACCGCCATTGGTTACTGCGTTTACGACGGCAGCAACATCTTCATCTCTCACAGTCACAATAAGTAGTTTTTTGGCCACTGATCTTGTTGCTATTGCAGGATATTGTATTACAGAAACAGCTTCCCCTCCGACGAATAACTGTACGTGGACTACAATTGCTCCTACTTCATATACTTTTACTTTGCCTGGAACAAAAACACTTTACGCTTGGGCGATAGATACTGCTGGAAATATTTCTCTAAGTTCTAGTGCTACCACACTTGTGGACACTGCTTTGCCCACCATTTCTGCTTTCACTATATCTGCCACTTCAACGAGTTTGATTGTTGCAATTAATTCTTTGGTAGCATCTGATAATATCGCAATAGCAAATTATTGCCTTACGGAAACTACATCTTCAGTAGGATGTATCTGGGGAGCAAAGCCCGCCGGTTATACTTTTACAATTCAAGGGACAAAACCACTTTATGCTTGGGCAAAAGACACATCTGGAAATATTTCTTTAAGTGCTGCTACTTCAGTTATTATTGATACTGCAGTTCCTACTATTTCCAGCTTTACTATTCCTGCCACTTCTACTTCTTTAACAATTACACTTTCTACTTTTACAGCGGCCGATAATAATGCAGTCACTTCATATTGTCTGATTGAGGCCGTAGTATCTACAACTTGTAATTGGGTAGCAATACTTCCAACTCAATTCACTTTTAATTCTGCTGGGGCCCATACTCTTTATGCTTGGGTAAAAGATGCTGTGGGAAATATTTCTTTAAGCTCTTCAGCACCTACAACTATTACTCTTCCTGATATAACTCCGCCATTGATTACTGCATTTTCGGTAGCAGCTACATCAACAGTTCTTACCGTTCCCATTGTTTTTACCGCGACAGATAATGTTGCGGTCGCAACTTATTGTGTTCAAGAATCATCATTCATCGCTAGTTGTACATGGGCAGGTGTCCCGGCCAATTTTCCTTTTGCGACAGTCGGTTCAAAAACACTTTACGCCTGGGTAAAAGATAGCGCGGGAAATGTCTCTTCAGGTGTATCGTCATCTGTACTTGTTGATAATATTGCACCTTCAATTTCTAATTTTATTCTTCCAGCTTTATTTAATTCTTTAACTGTTCCGATTACTAATTTGACTGTAGTTGATAATATTGCTGTTAATACTTATTGTTTGACCACAACGAATGCGAGTACCGGCTGTGTTTGGACTACTATTAAACCCACTTCTTATCTTTTTTCTACGACCGGAGTAAATCCTCTTTATGTCTGGGCCAAAGATACTGTTGGTAATATTAGTTCTTCTCGTACTGCATCGGTTAACATCGATACGACAGCTCCTCTCATTTCAGCTTTCACTATTCCCGCAACATCCAGTTCTCTCACTGTTGCAATATCAACTTTTACTGCAAGTGATACTGGTGGAACAGGAGTTAGTTCATATTGTCTTACGGAAACGATAACATCGACAAGTTGTGTATGGGGATCAGTGGCCAATACCAGTTTTCATTTTGCTACTGCCGGAACAAAAACTCTTTACGCTTGGGCGCAAGACGCGGCTGGAAATATTTCTATCAGCTCTACTGCTAGTACAACGATTACTTTAACTGATACTATTGCACCTACGATTACTGCTTTTTTATTACCTACCACTTCAACCGCATTTACCGTGACCATATCAAGTTTTACCGCAACTGATGATACTGCCGTTACTTCATATTGTGTTTTAGAGACAAGTTCACTTGCTGCATGTACTTGGGGAGCTGCTCCAACTTCTCACACTTTTACTATGGCTGGGCCACAGAATCTTTATGCCTGGGCAATGGATGCTGCCGGAAATATTTCCACAATGGCCACTTCTTCAGTAAATATTTTAACATATCAATGGACAACGCAATTAGGTTCTGGCCTAACAAAAAATACAGGAATAGCAAGTGATAGTTTGGGTAATATTTTTATAGGGGGAACAACTAATGTTGTTCTAGATGGTGTAGCTCGCATTGGTACATCAGATTTTTATATTACTAAGTATAATAGTACCGCGACGAAACTATGGACAAGGCAATTAGGTGTCAGTACTAAAACGACTTTGGGTAATGGAATCACAGTTGATTCAGGAGATAATGTTCTTATCATTGGTTATACAGATGGTGATCTCGATGGAAATATACTCACCGGTACAACTGATGCCTTTGTAAGTAAGTATGATAATTCTGGTGTTAAACAATGGACAAGGCAAATTGGAGTTGTAGGCAATGGTACTTATGCATATGGAGTTGCTACTGATTCTGCAAATAATATTTATATAACAGGCTACACAAGTGGTGGCTTAGATGGACAAGTTTTAACAGGTACAATCGATAGTTTTATCACTAAATATGATGCTACTGGCGTAAAACAATGGACTAAATTATTAGGAACTCCAGGGGCAGCAACTTATTCGCGAGCAATCACAGTAGATAGTGGAAATAATATTATAATTACAGGAGATACCTTTGGTGGCTTAGGTCTAAATATTTTAAATGGAACTTCAGATGTTTTTCTTGCTCAATATACTCAAGCAGGAGGCTTGAGCTGGACTCAACAATTAGGTGTTCCAGGGGCTGCAACCAGTGGTCTTGGAATTATAACCGATCCATCTAATGCTATTTATATCACAGGTTTTACTAGTGGTGGCCTAGATGGACAGTTATTAACTGGAACTATTGATAGTTTTTTAACTAAGTATTCTACTGCTGGTGTGAAGGATTGGACTAAACAAACTGGAATCACAGGAGCATCTTTAAACTATACTTATGGAATTGGACTTACTGTTGATAATTCAGGATTTATTTATTCGACTGGATATACTTACGGAAATCTTAATGGAAATACTTTGACGGGTACCACCGATATGTTTACTACTAAATATGACAATACAGGTGTTAAGTTATTTTCTTGGCAACTAGGTGCTGCTGGCAGTGGTACTTATGGATATAGTACGACTAAGGATTTAGCTGGAGATGTTTATGTTTCGGGGTACACCTATGGAGGGTTAAATGGAAATACAATTAATGGTGTTACAAACGCCTTTGTCACTAAACTTCTTTTACCTACGCCTTAAAAATTATTTTAATTTCATGATTTGATTCCAACCGGTTAAATACCTGGGAGATTTCATAACTTGCTTCATATACCAAGCAGCTTTATTAACTCCACAAGCGGCAATTTTAATTGAGTCCTGACCTTCTCGAGCATTAATTTTATCCATGATATTCATTAGATTTATATCTTTTACGGTGTCGTTTTCACCAAAAAGGGAAATTTGATGTTCATTAGCATCCTGGATACGTGATATTTTTATGAGTGCCTTTTTATATTCATATCCATTTTGAAAAATTTTATCTAATGCATTCCAGGCCTCTTTGATAATTTTTCGCGTATCACACGTAGGTGATGATAAAATTATTTTTTCAGAGTTGGCATATTGGGGAATTTCTTTAAATGGATTTGTTCTAATATAGACTTCTATTTCACCACAGACTGATTGTTGTTTTCGCAAGCGTTCAGTGGCCAAGCTAACATAACAGGCAACGGACTCTCTAAGGGCCGCAAGATCAAATACCGGCGTACCAAAGGTCCTGCTGCAAATAATTTCTTTTTTTTTAGGTGTTTCGTTATTTAATGGAAAGCATGATATTTCTCTTAGCTCATCTTGAATCATTCGACCAATTTTTGTAAATTGTTTTTGAATCAGTAAATCATTTTTATAGTCACGTAAATGAATGGCCTTGTGAATACCAAGCATTTTATATTTTATGGTATTTTGCTTACCTATTCCCCAAATATCACCGATATCAATTTTTCTAAGTGCTGATTCTAAGTTTTCCTTTGAAAGAACACTATAAACTCCCTTCGTGCTGTCATCTTTTTTAGCAATACGATTTGCTAACTTCGCTAGAACTTTAGTTCGAGCAATCCCAACACAAACCGGGATTCCTGTATGGCGTTCAACAATTTCTTTTATATGAAGTCCATATTCGGTGATTTTATTTTGATCGAATCCTGTTAAATCTAGAAACGCTTCATCGACAGAATAAACCTCGAGGTTGGGGGTAAATTCAAACAACGTATTCATCACTCGATCAGAAATATTGGTATACAGTGAGAAATTTGCAGAAAAAACGGCAACTTTATTAACTTCACAAATGTTTTTTACTTTAAAATAGGGGACACCCATCCCAACTCCCAATTTTTTTAATTCATTGGTGCGAGAAACGAAGCAGCCGTCATTATTAGACAAAACACCAACAGGACGATTTTTTAAATCAGGCCTAAAGAGTCTTTCACAAGAACAATAAAAGGCATTGCAATCAACTAAAGCAAAAATTTTTTCGCTCATTTGACAAAACCTGCATGGGCAATAACAACTCCCCAGAAAGTTAAGCTTTCATTATTTTCAATTATAATATCTTTATGTTTGGGATTATCAGATTTTAAAATGGCCATTCCTTCTTTCAGAAAGACACGCTTACAAATTATTTTGTCATCAAAACAAATAACACAAACTTTTCCATGAAATTTTGTTAGTGAACGATCTACAATCAAGATTTCGCCCTCGTAGATAGTAGGCTCCATGGAGTCACCGGCCGCTTCAAAAAAAAAAGTACTAAATTTATTTTTTATAAAGTGGCCATCAAGACTTTGATATTTTTCAATAAAGTCATCACTTATTCCAAATAATCCGCATGATAATTTAGCTAACATTTTAGGGTATTCATCAGGTTTTTTTGTATCCATATGACTCATTATATACTTACGTAATTATTACGCAAGTAAAGATCTTTAAATAATTGAAATTCTTGATTATTCAGCAACTTAGGATGTATGTTGAATGCAAAGGTAGGCAAAAAATGAAACAGAAGAAAATAATGAAAATAATTAAGAAAAATGCTCCCAATAGACAGCATCAAGACCTCTATCATTATTTACTAAAAATTAGTTGACTACATATTTTTATTTTATATGTGCTAACTTTTATTTTTATCAATTGTCTTTTTGCCTGTCTCTATCTTTTAGTTCCAGGAAGTATTTCAGTACCTCATAGGGTATGGAATTATAGCGCCTGTTAATTTATACGGAAACATAGTTGTTGTTGTTGTTGAAATTATGACAGGTGTTGTTTCAATGGCGCTAACGACAGGATTAGTGTTTGCGAAATTTTCACGAGCATCGGCAAAAATTATTTTTTCGAAGAATATGCTGCTTACTAAATTTGATGGGCAAGATGTACTGATGTTTAGGATTGCAAATGCCAGATCCAATAATATTATTTCAGCCAATATAGAGTTTTTTTATACCTTCAGTAGCAGAAGTCCAGAAGGGGTAAATATGGTTCGTTTTCTTCCGCTTAAGTTACAGAAAAATTATTCGCCAGTCTTTGCTTTAAGCTGGAGTGTTTTTCATACAATAGATACTGAAAGTCCATTTTATGGAAAAACAAAAGAAGAAGTACAAGCACTTAAATATAATTTCCATGTTATTTTAAAAGGAACAGATGGAACTTTTAATCAGAATATTTATGATATGTTTCAATATAAAATTGAAGATATTCTATTTAATCATCATTTTGTCGATATCCTAGAAATACTAAAAGATGGCACAAGAATCATTGATTATAGTAAATTTAATTTAACTAATATCGGGTGAGCTCAGTTTATTAATGACAAAACCAGCGGCAACAAAACCAAAGGTTGCAGTGACATGAGTGGTAGAGCCCATTCCCCAATCACAATTCCTTTTTTCCACTTCGCAATTTTGGTTCTCAAAAGAAACTTCTTCTTCTGGTGAGAAAACACTCATTAAATTAAAATCTTTTCTTTTCGAGAGAGAGTGCCCCGAAGGTTTTTCAAAATGATACTCTTGTCTTAATTTTTTTCGCATCTGAAAGAGAAGAGAGTCATTAAAACTTTTTCCTAAGTCTAAAATTTGAATTTGTAGCGGGTCTTTTTTTCCGGCCGCACCACCGGTGGTAATCAGTGGCAAATTTTTGATACGACAGAGTGAAGCGAGTAAACATTTATTTTCTAAGCTATCAATCGCATCTATAATATAATCATAAGGTGTATCTAGAATGACTTCTGCAGTACTACTTGTAAAAAAGTCCTCTATTGCTCTGACATGGCAATCAGGATTTATCGAAAGAATGCGATCTTTAACGATATTAACTTTCATTTTTCCAAAAACATCACAGGTTGTGTGAATTTGACGATTGGTGTTAGTGATACAAATATCATCTAAATCAACTATGGTAATTGCACCGATACCAGAACGTGCAAGAGATTCTGCGGCCCAAGAACCTATGCCGCCGATACCAATGACACAAACATGGGCCAATTGAAGACGAGCGAGCCCCTCTTCACCGTAAAGTCTAGCAATCCCACCAAAGCGTTTTGAATAGTCACTGGAAATTTTATTATTCATCTACGCCTTTATAGCACTTCTGACTTTTCATTTCTATGCTCTAGGGGAATAATTACACTCATGTTTATAAAAAATAACGATGCACTTTACGAATCTAAAAATATTTTTCTATGGTTTTTATTGGCCTTTCAAGGCGGATTTCTCAATATCGCTGGGCTTTTAGGGGTTGGGCGCTTTGTTTCCCATCTTACAGGGTTTGCAACACTGGTTGGTGCTGAAGGTGCCAAAGGAAATTGGACATTGGCCTTGGGGATGTCAGCTACACCCGTTTTTTTTATAGCCGGAGCAATGGTTTCTGCTTATTTTATTGATCGTAGACGAATATTACATAAAAAGCCCCAGTATACATTTGTTTTTCTTCAGATGATCATCTGTTTAATTGCAACCGGAATTTTGGGATATTTGGGTGTTTTTGGAGAGTTTGGAAATCACTTAGATTCACTTCAAAATTTCTATTATCTTTTTATCTTGGCCTATATTTGTGGGATGCAAAATGCAGTTATAACTTCAGCATCTGGAGCTGTTATTCGCACCACTCATCTCACTGGACCGACTACAGATATGGCCATCGGAATCGTTCGTTATTGGACCAATCATCATCAGCCAAATCCCAAAGAAACCTTTGCTACTTGGTGCCGCTTTGGAATTATAATCTCTTTTATTCTGGGGTCGCTGATTGGAGCAGTTATTTTTATGCACTATCAGTTCGATGGCTTTATTGTGCCTGTTTTAATCTCAAGTTTTGTAGCTTTTAGGCTGAGAAGGCATCATAAAAGTAACCCTGGTATATAAAGATTACAGGGGCCCTTTAAACTAATACTGAACTCTGTATAGTGAAGAAATAACATCGCTTTACAGAGGGAATTATGAATCTTCAAAAATTTAAAATAGTATCTCCTCGTGACGTACAATCAGTTGATAATGTTTTTGAAACGCTACTTTTAAACATTAATCAAATAATCAGCGTCAAACCTATAAAAATGGTAATTGAAGACAAAGTAGCAAATGGATTTTGGATTCGTACAACAAATGGGAAAAAATATCGCGCAATAGAAGTACCGAGTATTATTTCAGAACTTTTAAGTGATGAAGAAAAATCGAATGCATTGAATAGTGTAAAAGGTGAGGATCAAATTCAAGCTGAAATGTTAAATTAAGATTTTTATATTTATCCTCGAGCATCTGACCATCTCCCCCTGTAAGAACAATTCTACTCGGGGAGATTTTTTTTACTAAATTTTCTAAAACTGAATCCAAATAAAATTCATGGGCCATACTAATAGCTTCTTCAGTAGTTGAAGGTAAATTCTTGGAAATTTTTAGCGATTTTAAATGTGGAAGCTGTTGTCCTTCGGAATATATTTTTAGAAATGATTTTGAGCCTGGGAAGATATATCCTCCCATAAAGCCTTCTGGAGTAATAAGATCGGCAGTAAGAAAAGTTCCCGCATCGATGAGAAGTATACGTTCATGTTTTTTTATGGATTGATATAAGTAATAACTTTCATAGAGCCGATCTTCACCTAAGGTCATTGTATAATGCACAGGCATATCAAAAAATGTTTTTTCAGTTCGAAACTTTTTTAAGTCAAAAGTTGCTTGATGCTTAATCTTCTTTCCGACATTGGAAACTAGTATGTAGTCATCAGACAGAGGTGAATAATCTGCCAGAGGGATAATCGTTGATAATTGATTATCTATGAAAATTCCAACGTGTGGATTTGAATTTCCATTATCTATAGTAATTATTCTCATTTTAAATAATCAGTAATTAATTTTTTCTTAGTCTGATAGAAATTAGCTATCGGTTGACAAAATTTAGGAGGAGTTTTCTTTCCCATTTGCAGTAGATCATTGATAACTAGTACCTGACCATCTGTTTTTTTGCCTGAACCAATTCCAATCGTTGGAATTTTTAATTTTTGAGTAATTTTTTCAGAGAGTTTTTCTTCTACACATTCAAGCACAATGGCAAAACAGCCAGCCTCTTCTAATGCAAGCGCTTCTTTCATAATTCGTGATTGTGAAGAAGTATCTTTTCCATGAGTGTAATACCCACCTTGTTCATGCACAGATTGGGGAGTGAGTCCAATATGTCCCATCACTGGAATACCAATTTGAGTGAGACGAGTAATAAGTTCTAGTTCAAAGGGAAAAGCACCTTCTAGTTTTACAGCTTCTGCTCCAGATTGTTGAAAAAGGGAAATAGCATTTTTTAATCCTATTTCCATTGAGGCGTAAGATCCAAATGGTAAATCAGCGATGACAAATTTATCAGGGGCCCCTTTTTTAACGGCCTTGGAAAAAAGTACCATGGTAGAAATCTCAACTGCAATAGTGTGGTCGTACCCTAAAATAACATTTCCGACACTGTCGCCAACCAGAATTAAGTCCAGGTTTGTTTCATTGAGCATTTGAGCGGTTTGAAAATCGTAGCAAGTAAGCATTTGCAAAGATTTTTTTTGTTTTTTATGCAGACGAATTTTTCTAGTGTCTAAAATCATTATATTAACTCGTGTTTAAGTAAATTATAGGTTTCACTGAGATGTTCGTGTCTCCAGCGTTTTAAAATTTTTGCTCGAAGTTCTCCATGGTCAATTTCTATTTCATGATAAAACTTTTTATTTTTAATTTCAGTAAAAATTTTATTTAATGCTTCATCAAAATGAGCATCCAATAAAACTTCTTGTCCCTTTTCAGAACCAATTAAAGCATTAGGTGAAATTAGATTGAAAAATGCTTCAGGTCCTAGTGTAACTAGTGCCTGGGTAATAGACTTTAACTCAAGAAAGCATTCCATAAAGGCCAGCTCTCGAGGGATACCATGCCCTATCAGGATATTATAGGTTTTGAGTGCGCCGTAAGGAATGAGAGAACAAAGGATGGCCTGTTCTGAAAATAAATCAGCAAGGCACTCCTCTTCAAAATGTGCCTCATAGAGAGCTGTAAAGCCCACTTCTTTTGCCAGAGCTGTAATAAAATTATAATCTGTAGGTGTATTGGTAAAATAAACAGCGCCGATTTTTCCCTTTGTTTCATATTGAAAACGGACATCACTCGCAATTGCTTTAGGTGCAAGTAGGGCGTGTGCAAATTGAGAAAATTTTTCATGCAAGCGTTCTTTGCTTAAACTAAAGCCATGTGCGTAGACAAAACGTGAACCTAATTTTAAAAAAGTTAAATTTTTATCAAAAAAAACTTTATGCTGATCATCAGGTATAAGCATTAGGTAATTTGAATAGTTTAGTAAGTCAGAAGTTTGAAGTTTTATTGTTTTAAATCCCAGGCTTTTGGCCTTTTCATGGGAGTGACTTTCGGGATTTAAAGCTATGACAAATGAAGCCTTAGAATCTCGCAAATTTAGCGCCCAGGCCTTTGCTTGGGATCCAAAACCTACAATAACAACCGCAGATGAAATCATCTTTTTCCTTTGGCAAATCTTTCCCTCTAAAGCTACACTGTAAGTAATAAAGAGGCCAGTTTCCATTGAAAATTATAGACACGGAATGTAATTCATTTTTAAGTAATACTTCGCTCCTTCGGGGAGAACAAGTATTCACATCGCTATTATTTTATGGTGGTCAATTTCTTTACTTAGAAGAACATTTAGAGCGATTAATACAAGGTGCTAAGTTCTTTTTTCCGTTGAGAAGTTGGGAGAAAACTAAAGAGGAGATACGTGACTATCTCTATCAAAAAATCGAAACAAGAGATCCTCAAAATTATTATTGTCGCTTGACGATTATAGATGATTCTTTTTTTCTAATTTTTAAAGTTCATGAATTATCTGCAAACTCGCTTTCGCTCACCAGCGGATTTCAAATTAAAACGCCAAATCTTAGACCAAGCTATCTTAAACTAGGGCAATATGCGGACTCGGTATTGGAGTTAAAAACGGCTAAAAATAAAAATTTTGATGATGTTGTTTTTTATGATAATTCCGGTTTTATTACCGAAACAAGTACCTCAAATATCTTTTTAGTGAATCCAGCAGGTGAAGTTAAAACTCCTTATTCTTCTTCAATGGTTCTAGCAGGCGTGTTGCGAAGTCAGATAATGAAAAGTCTAAAAGCAAGAGAAGCAAATTTAACTCGTTCAGATTTAGAAAATGCACAAGAAATATGGTTATCAAATTCTATCAAAGGAATTCGTTTTATTAATCGTTTTGACAATAAGAATTTTTCGATACATGAATCAATGTATAATAAAATGATTGAGACTTTTGGACAATATGGAGAAAAGTGTGAATAAAAATTTAAAAGTGAAATGTCCTCACTGTGAAGAAACATTTTCGTATTATGAATCAGCGTTTAGACCTTTTTGTTGTGAAAGATGTAAAATGATAGATCTTGGACATTGGTTTAATGAAACTTACAGCGTGCCATCTAAAGATCAAGTATCTGATGAACCCGAATTACTAGAGGAAGAAGATGAAAATAACAACAGTGAAGACCAAAGCGATTATTGATTTAAGTTTAGAGCTTGCACAAAAATCTGGAAAACTTTTAATTAAAAAACAAAAGACAATTTCCTCTCTAAAAATAACTCACAAAGATGCACAAGGAGTGGCTTCTAATGCAGATACAGAATCAGAACGTTTAATCATTAAGGGGATTAAAAAACATTACCCTGATCATTTAATATTAGCTGAAGAAATGGCCTATAAAGAATTTCATGGGGAAAAATCACGCTATGACTTTTTGAAAAATAAAGAATGGGTATGGATAATTGATCCACTAGATGGAACTAATAATTTTTTAAGTGGCATGGACTATTATGCAGTTTGTATTTCCCTCGTTCACTGGGGAAAACCTTTAACCGGTGTTGTCTATCGGCCAGCGACAGGAGATTGTTTTATAGCTGTTGAAGGCAAGGGGGCAACTTATATAAACTATTTATCTAAAACTACCAAAAAGAAAATCATTAAGAAAACTAGTAAGGCCAAAAAACTAGAATCGGCATTATTAGTTACTGGCTTCACCACTGAAAAAGGTGAAGTATTTGATCAGGAATTTGAACTTTTTAAAATGATGGTAGGAAAATCTCGAGGAATTAGACGAATGGGAAGTGCCGCACTCGATTTGTGTTATGTCGCCTTTGGAATATTTGATTGTTTCTGGGAAAGAGGTCTTGCTCCGTGGGACGTTGCGGCCGCAGGACTTATATGTTTGGAGGCCGGAGTAGTAGTAACTGATTACGATGGTCGGAAATTTCACCCCTTTCAAGAAACAATTATTGCTGCAAGAGCACCTTTAAACAGAGAGATCTTGTTTTTATTTGGTAAAGGATTATAATTTATTCTGGTTCTTGTTTTTTATTAGGGAAGGTTCTGTGTCAGAAACACTTAGATTAGTTCTTACAAAATTTACAGATGAATCAATTACAATCTTTGGTTTGCTCTCAATACTCACAATGACCGGAATTGTGATTTATTGGTTTTACAACCGAAAAAAGTTTCATCAGTTGCAACATGAGATTCCAGCAAGTATAGTTAAAAATTATCTTGATTCAATAATAGAAAATTCTAATTCTTTGAAGTCATCACTTTTTAGGGGGGGAGGGCTTGATATCGGTCTCGGTATACCTGCTGTTGTACCTGTTGCAACTTTACCATCGTCATCTTCAATTGGTATGGGATCTTCAAGTGAAGAGTTAAATCAAAAAAATGCAGAGATTGCATCTCTTAAGCAAAATGTCAGTGATCGATCAAAACAAATTACAGAATTAGAAGCACGCTTAAGAGAGGCTGAACAATCTCTTGCTGAAGCTAGAAAATCTAGCGGAGGAGACGCTGCTCTTCAAAAGGATATAACAAAACTTACAACTGAAAGAAATGAATTGCGTGAAAGACTAAAAGAATATGAAATAATTGAAGAAGATTTAGCAAACTTAAAACGTTTACAACAGGAAAATGAACAATTAAGGGGTGAGCTTGCTGCGCTTAAAAAAGGCGGTACTTCTGCACCCATACCAGCTCCAATAAGTGTAACCATTCCAGATATTGTTCCTGAAAGTGATATTGATTTAGAAGCAGAAATGGCAGCAGCTATTCAAGAAAGTAAGGCTCCAGTAAAAGCGCCTGTACCAGTACAAGTAGCACCAATAGCCTCTGAAGAAGATATACCTGAAATTGAGGGTGAGCAAAAATCAGCTGAAGAGCTCTTATCTGAATTTGAAAAAATGTTAGGTTAAATTTATCTCGGAGGTACTGTTTTGATTCATTTATTATTATCATTTTTGGTAACAATTAATTTAAATGCTGCCATAAATAAAGATGCAATCAAAACTGAATTACTACAAAAATATGCAGCGACCTATACAGATAAAAAAAATCTAGAAAAACTCAAGCAAGATACATTAAAATATAATTCCGAATCAGTATCAGCACTGATAGAAGTTATGAAAAATGGTAAATATCCTGAAAAAAATCGTTGGGTAGCTACATTTTTACTCGGGCAGATTATGGGAGATAAGTCAGCTCCTTTTATCTCTAAGTTTTTTAAGCATCCAAGTTGGTTTATGCGAATGGCAAGTCTTAAAACAATGTTGGCACTTAAGCAAAAAAAATATGGGCCAGAATATGTTTCATTATTAACAGATGAATCGCTTATTGTTCGTGCTCAAGCTTTGGATAATATTCGACAACTTGGACTGACCAAGTTAGCTGCACCTGTTTGGGGTATGCTTTATGATAAAAAAAATTATTATCAAGCGACAATGAACGGAAAACCGTTAAAGTTAAAACGTTCTAATATAATTAAAAATATTATTACAACTATTGGTGAGCTAAAGTTTAAAGAAGCACAAGATCCACTTTTGAAAATGCTTCAGAAAGATAAATATATAGACATCTTTCCAGAAGTGGAATTGGCCCTTAGTCAAATAACTGGTAAGAGTTCTCCGGCAAGTGCAGATTTAAAAGCTAAACGATTATTTTGGCATAAAGTTTCACTTGAGAGAAATTTTTAAAAGTTCTGTTCACTTTCTTTCGCTTTTTGATCTTCGATTTTTTGAAGCTTTTCTTGAATAAGTAGAGCTTTATCTAATCTATATAAAATTGTTTTTTCAAATATTCCATCACTGCGCAAGGTTTTTAATCCTTGCAAAAAATCTTGCTCAACCCTTTGTCTTTTGTAAATTGTCACTTTGGTAACTTCTTTAGATCCGCGAAATCCCTTTGATACATTAACAATTAATTTATATTTAGCTGATTTAACAGATTCATTTGTTGTAAAAGAATCAGCAAAATTAACTTCTAGAGTGTTATCTTTCCAACGAGTTTTTATCACGCCAGATTCCTGACTAAATGAATCGCATTCATGAGTCTTGCAGATAATATGCATTGTCTCTTGCCAAACTTTATTATAGTCGGCACGATAAATTTGTGAGGGAATTTCTACTTCCTCTGAAATTTGTTTAAAGTTTTCGTATGATGAGCAACTACTTAAGAGAAAAAGAAGTAAAACTATTGCTAATCGACTATTTTTGAAAATATCATGCATATAACTATTGTATCGAAATATAAAAATAAGCAAAGTAATTTAAGGTAAGGAATCTTATGTCTCATTCTAAAGTTATGGCCGACGTTTTAAGACTAGAGGCCCATGCATTATCACTGGCAGCTGACAAGATTCAAGCTCTACATCAGCTAGAGATTGATAAATTGCTAGAGTTGTATGGTAAATTGAAGGATGTTGAAGGATCATTAATCTTTTGTGGGGTTGGTAAATCTGGGATAATCGCCCAAAAGCTTGCGTCTACTTTTACCTCATTAGGACTTCACTCGTTTTATCTACACCCAACAGAGGCCTTGCATGGTGATCTGGGAAGAGTTAAAAAGGATGATGCAATTGTATTTATTAGTAAATCTGGAACTACTGAAGAAATTGTTAAATTACTTCCTTTTTTATTACAAGAACAGTCGCACATGATTGCTCTGGTAGGTAATTGTGATTCAGTGATTTCAAATGAATGTCATATTGTTTTTGATTGTTCAGTAGAAAAAGAAGCGTGCATAAATAATCAGGCCCCTACAACAAGTTCTACTTTAGCGCTGGCGATGGGGGATGCTATGGCCGTTTTATATGAAAAATGGGTAGGACTTTCAAAAGAAGGTTTTGCTGTCAATCATCCAGGTGGACTGCTTGGAAAAAGTTTAAGAATAAAAGTAAAAGACTTGATGACAAAAGCACAAGAGTGTCCAATCGTTTCATCAGAACAGACCTTACAAGATGTTATTTTACTTATGACTAAATATCCAGTTAGTGGATGTGCTGTTGTGGACCAAGATAAATTTGTTGGGATCTTAGTAGAAGGTGATATTCGACGAACATTCACTAGAGAAAATGAAGGTCTTTTAACAAAAGTTCATAAAATTATGAATAATAATCCTATTTCAATTGGTAAAGATAATCTAGCAAGTGAAGCATTAATGTTGATGGAAGGGAATAAACGCTCAATTCAAATTTTGCCAGTTATAGAAGATGGAAAATTTTTAGGATTTATTCGTTTGCACGACCTCTTGAAAGAAGGATTTTCTCTCCCAAGATAAGTACTAATCCCAAAAATAGAAAACTTACATAGCCAAATTTCTCATAGAGAGTTGCTACTCTATTTTTAAATTGCAGTTTTAAGTCTAGAAATGTTTTTTCTCCAATATTTAAGTGAGAGGATTCACTTCCATCGGCCATTATGACAGTTGTAATACCAGTATTGGTAGATCTGATAATGGGTAAGTTAAATTCTAATGCTCGCCATTTTGCTAAAAATAAATGTTGTGAAGGTTCTGCGGTATCTCCATACCAAGAATCGTTTGTTAAATTGATGAGAAATTGGGGTTCTTGATTCTGATTTGTAAGTGCTGATCTGATTAATTGTGGAAAAAGAATTTCATAGCAGATCGCACTGACGAATGATGTATTATTATCTAACTTGAAAAGTGTATGTACATTGCCGGCTGCAAAGAACGAGACATTAGTAATATATTTACTTAGGAATTGATTAATCGGGCCAAAAGGTAATCCCTCTCCAAAAGGAATTAAGTGCATTTTATGATAAACATTTTTTAACTTAGAATCTTTACTAAAATGAAAAGCTGTATTGTATTCGCTTTCAAATTGGTAAGGTCCTGTTCGGCTTTTTAAATCATATCCACCAAAAAATAGTTCTGCATTTGTCTTTTTAATAATAGCTTCAATGACTTTTGGAGCTTTATAAATGGGGTTTTTTAAAAGCATATCACTTGATAGCAAATCAGGAAAAGCTGTTTCGGGCCAGATAATAAGATCTAATGGAAAATCAGCAGGGGG
>JAVHRK010000004.1:0-68274 GCA_036171615.1 Bacteriovoracaceae bacterium | reverse complement strand
GGCAAACCATCAATCAATATACTTGCATCTAATAAAAAAGCAGTTTTGGCGGGAGATTATTTATTATCTTCAGTCATTGTTGACTTAGCTGATGCTGGCAATTTGGAACTGTTAAAAAAGATGTCTTTAGTTATTAAAGATTTGTCAGAAGGTGAGTGGCTTCAATATGACCTTGTCATAAGCCGAGATTACACTAGTGATTTAATTAGAGAAATCGCCATGAAAAAAACAGCATCTGTCATGAGTTATTGCACAGAAGCACCTGCAATCTATTCAAATCAGAATAAGATTATTATCGAAGAATCTCGTAAATTTGGAATTAATTTAGGAATTGCCTTTCAGTTAGTCGACGATACTTTAGACTATTCTGATTCATCACTTAAGGATTCTGCCCTTGATTTAAGTAATGGTATTTTAAATTCAGTAGTCTATGAATTGTTTAAAAATGATAAAGCACTTCTTTTGCGTTTTCAATCAGGTGAGGATATGTCGACGCTTCTTGATTCTGTGATGATGAAGCAACCAGTTTCAACGATTAAGTTAGAGGCCGAGAAATATTTATTACTAGCAACTGAAAATTTGATGTGTATTGAACGTGAATTAAATTCAAGTGACCCAAAAACAAAACAATCAATTGAATCGCTCCAATTGATTGTTTCATATTTAGCATTAAGAAAAAATTAATTATCTTTCTAATCTACAAGTTTGTCTTCCAACAAGTTCTCTTGAGCATAAACTCATTGCTTCTCTACAAGCTTCACCTTTAACATCAGATCCTCTAGGACCTTCTGCTCTGCCTGTATAACCTTCAACATACATTCCTGCAGGATCTAGTCGTGATGATTGACATGTTTCGACCACTGTCTGAGGTCGAGGACGTGGATTTGGTCTTTGATTGATAATTCCCATATTAAGGCAACGAGCACCATTATTTCTACCGCGACTTAATTCCATTCTACAAAATTCATCAGATTGATCACAAGCACTTCTTGCATCCCAAGACTGAGCTGTAAATTGACGAATTGTATTTCCCCAATAGTCTAATAAGTCAGTTCGACAAATTAAATTTTCTTGCGGTGGTCTTGGTGGTGGAGTAGGAGCGCTGCTAGTGATTAAGCAATTAGCGTTATAGTAACGGCCTTGTGATTGAGCATCTGCTAAAGCTCTTCTACAGTCAGTTATTGCTTGAAAGCACGCATCGTCATATGAGTAAGATGATCTTGTAAAGTTTTGATATTCATATTGAGAATATTGATCTTTGATTGCCGAAGTACAAAACTCCGCAGAGGCAAATGTCGACATACTAAGTAAAAAAAGTGATATAAAAATTTTCATACAAGCTCCTCCTGTTTATTACTTAAAGCTTCTAACTTTAGTAAGTATTTTTTGCAATTAAATAAATACCGCTGTGTAAAAGCTACAACTATCGTGGTCTACGAGGTTCACTCGGTCGTTGCGGTTCATGTGGACGTTGTGGTTCTCTTGGGTATTGCGGTTCACGTGGGTATTGCGGTTCACGTGGATAGTCTGGGTATGATGGTGGATAATTTGGAGGATAAGTAGGTGGATACGAAGGTGGATAAGTTGGAGTGTTAAATTTTTCAGCACAAACAGTATTATAATAGCGTCCTACTGACTGAGCATCTGAAAGTGCTATTTGGCAATCCCAGCGAGCATCAGAACATGCGGCCTGATAAGCGTAAGAGCTACGAGTGAAACTTTGATACTCGTATCTATAATTGTCACGAATAACAAAAGTACAAAGATCTGCAAAACTGCGGGTTGATACAAGTAAAAAAGCTAAGGCAATTAATTTTTTCATTTAGTTCTCCTTAAAAAGGTTCTCTTAAAAATAGAAATAAATGAGTAACGAAATTTTGACAAATTTTTTTGTTAGAATTTAAACGAAAGGCCCATATTCTGGGCCTTTGTAAGTTTTTTATGCTGTTTATTCTAAAATTAGAATCATTATGGCACTAGAAGTTTAAGGATTCTTTCTTTTCCTATAGTCCGGATAAAGCCCGCAAGCTTAGGTCCTTTTTCTAAGTTTATTAACTTACGATAGAGAAGTATAAATACTTCCATGGGTTCAAGTTCAGCAAGATGAATTATTTCATATAATTTTTCATGTAATTGCTTGTCATCTTTAACTGTTTCCCAATGTTCACTTAAAAAACTATTGAGCTTTTTGAAAAAATTAGTTTGTTTCTCATTGAGATCAATTTTAAGAACTTCTTTATTAAGTGAGAATTTAAATTCTTCTGGAGCATAATTATTTATCCAATAAGCTGCACGCTCGGCCCTCTCTAAAAAACGTCTTTCATCTCTCTCGTTTTTTATTTCAGAATTATAAAATCCACGTGCACGTTTAACATCTAAATCATTTATTTGAAGTACATTACAAAGATGTCTGAAGGCCGGTTGAAATGGCATTTCCGTTGGATGGGTACCAATCGCAGAAAGTGCATATACTCTTTTGGCCATCGCAACTTTTTTCTCATTACCAGCTTCAAGCCCATAGCACAGTCTTTCCATACGATCGAAATCTTCATAATTTTTGACAACATCTAAATCAAAACTAAGTGAAAAATCTATATTAGTTTTGTATGAAGCAAAAATCCATCGCACCATTTCTGGCTCATAAACATCTAAAACGTCATTGACTGTTACAAGATTTCCTTTTGAGGAACTCATTTTGCCGCCCATACCTTTGATTGAAACAAAATCGTACTGCAAATACATAGGCGCTTTCCAGTCAAAGACATCGGCAACTATTTCTTTTGCAGTTGTAAAAGATCCACCTTCTGAGGAATGGTCTTTACCTCCCGGTTCAAAATCGACTTTTTCAAATGCCCATCTCATTGGCCAGTCTACTCGCCAAGGAAGCTTAACTCGTGAAGAGGTATTAACATCCTCAGTTCCATTAAAATGACAAAGTTCACATTCATATTGTAATTTCGAATCGCCATCAAATGTCATAGACTTAATTCGATCGCGATTACATTTTTCACAATAAATGAGTACAGGTAACCACGAGCTTTCCAGAGGTTCAGCTCTCCATTTATTTAAGATATCGGCAATCACAGTTCTTTTTGCCAGAGCTAATTTAATCTGCCCATTATATGTTCCAGCACGATATTTTTTTGCTTGGTATAGTGGCTCAACAATTATTCCCATTTTAGCTATTTGTGCTTCAAAGCTTTTTTCATGATGAGCAGCATATGATTCATGTTCTCCAAAGACATCTGGAGTATCTACTATTGGATTATAGAGAAATTTTTGAAGTTCATCTTGTTTTGGAAGATTTAAGGGAACTTTTCTAAATGTATCGTAATCATCCCAAGAGAAAATAAAACGTACTTTTTTACCGCGGGCCCTTAAAGCTCTCGCTACAAAATCAACAGTAATAACTTCACGGAAATTACCAAAATGGACAACTCCAGAAGGGGTAATACCTGAGGCCAGTGTATAAGATTCTTTGTCGTTGTTTTGTCGAATAATTCTATCTGCTGTTTGATCGGCCCAGTGAACAGCATCATTTTGAGTTTGTGCAGGTTGTGACATGTAATCCTCGGGAAAATAAGTTTTTGATATAGTAAATCAATAAATGTCAGCTGAAAATGATTTTTAGTTAAGGAGATTGTCCCAAACTAACTGCTCAGAGTTAAATCCCTCATGACCACTATTTGGAAAAATATGATAATTGATTAAAGTATTAAGTTTAAAGGCCTCTTCGGCAAAAGTATCAACCGGGACAAAAACATCTTTTTGACCAGAATATAGATATAATTTTAGATCGGGATACATTTCTAAGGATTTTTTTACTAAGTCTAACGAGAGTGGGTCAAGCTTAGTAACAGACTCTAGAACATGATCAAATTTTTTGTTTTGGATTGATATCAAAATACGGCATTCATTTATTGGCCAAAGTTCTGGATTTTCACCGGCCATTTTTAAACGTCTAAATGCTTCAATACATTCTTCTCGATCACTTGGACCATTGGAAATCTCCATCTTATTAATAACTAAACTGGCCAGTGAATCATGGGTAAAATCAGAATAATACGAGTTTACAAATCCTTGAATCATATTGGGTTGGTCTTTTAAAAATATATTTAGGTTTTCAATCCACCAATGCATGTATTCCCAGCTATCTCTAAAGCCGAGTGGATGTCTTAGTGTATCCAAAATTACAGGGCCACACAGACTAATTCCTTCATCTGTAAAACATTGATTAGCTGGTATTTGATTTTTAATTTTCTCTAAATCTTCTCGATCCTGAGGATATTCTTTAAAATAATCTTCTGTTACTCTTTTTTGTGAGAGTATTCGCATTTTCATCCACTCTATTTGGTCAGACATAATAGCATATCCATGAATATGGGCCGCTTCAATTGATTCCGGTGCTACTTCAAGATATCGGTGTACAATTAATCCTCCATAACTTTGTCCGAAGATTTTCCATTTTGATTTTTCTCCCAAGAGACTTTTTCGAATCGCTTCAGCATCTTTTACAATTGCTCTACTTGAGTAGTGAGTAAGTCGCATGATTGCGTCTTCAGTCTGTTCTAACGGAAAGGGGGATGAGCAACCTGTTCCTCGTTGATCTATATAAATAAAATTTAATTTTTTTGATTCTGGATGTTTATTGATTAATTCAAATGAATTATGGCTACTTGCTGATGGACCGCCATTAAAAAATGCAATAGTAGGAAGAGTATTGTCAGGATTTGATCGGCCATAATAAAAAATTTTTATATGATTACCAGATATATTATTCCAATCTTCTGGTACAGATATGTATCCACTATTAAAATCAGATGGAAGTTTAGAAATAAAATCTGAACATTCGTCATTGGCAAATGAGGAAGAATTAGTTACCAAAATATATAAAAGTACTAATAATTGATACATGGAAGAAAAAGTACCATAAGTCCAAGTTTTATAGTCTAATAATGTAAATTCTATATGTTTAAGGTATGATTATGATAAAAATTGCCACAATAGTTCTTTTGATCTTCACTCAAAATGAATGCAAATAAAGTTTTAGCTGACAATCTCTTCAATGGTGCCGAGCATATTCGTTTTTTAGGTCTTTCAGATAATAATTTAAACACCATTTTTTACCTAAAGTTCAAGTAAATTAGAAGATGCTGATTGTAAATAATGATTTTGATCGTATAATCTTTTAAATGAGAAGAAGGGCCAATATTCTATTTGATAAAATTAAAAATATTTTTAGATTTAGAGAATTTAATTACACATTAATTGTTCTTTCTACTCTATCTTTAACCATTGTTACTGTTACAGGTATCAATTATAGAGATATTCGCAATGATAAACTCGAGAGCGCGCATCATCTCTCAATGACCTCATCCGAAAATATTGAATTATATATAACCTCACTTATACAAAAAGGTAAAAATCTTCTTTATCAAGCTGATATTATTCTTCTCAATCATAATAATTCTAATCAAAAATTAACTAAACTTACTCAAAGTAAGATTCTATTTGATCAATTACCAATAAAAAAAGAATTTGAATTAATGGCAGTAATGGATGTTAAATGGATTGACTTGCAAGCGGAAATTAAGGAACAAACTGTTCATATCCATTTTACAGATTCAGGTGCTGGAATACCTCACGAAATCCGAAGTAAATTAATGAATACTTTTTATACTACTAAGCCAATTGGTGTTGGGACAGGTCTAGGTCTATCGATTTGTAAAAAGATTATTAAGCAACAACACGGAGATTTTTACATTGCTGACAATGTAATAAATACCCGTTTTACAATTGAACTTAGGCTTTCAACTCATTTAATCTGATTAATGATATCTTTTTCTTCATGGCCAAAGCGTACATTTTTAATGTATGTGTAATGACGTTAAGATAATCGTGAGTGTTTTGAGGAGAATACAATGAGTTTTAAAAAAAAATTTATAATACTTCCAATATATTTTTTATTATCAACGATTGTAAGTGCTAATGATTTAAATATTCCTGTTAAATTAATCAAAGCTGAAATAGATCAAGCTTGTTCCTCATGTGCAAGTTTAACTGGTACAATCCAAATTCAAAATATAAATTTTATAAAAAAAGTTACAATTGTTTTTCAAATAGGTAGTGACAATACTTGGTATGAAATACCGGCCATTTTTTCGAGTATAAGCTTGAATAAAAAACTTGAAGTCTGGAGTTTTAGTACTAGATCACTTTCTAATTTATTAAATGAAGCAGTTCAGTTCGCAATTAAGTATGAAGTAGATGGAGCAACATATTGGGATAATAATTGTAATCAAAATTATCACTTAGATAAATTGTCAGCTTCAAACACAGAAGGATCATCTCCAGTAGTTTTTGGGAGTGAGTGTAATTTTTAATATCTTGTTCTGAGATTTCTTAAACTTGTTAAAAACAGTAACTTAGCTCTTAATACTCATTAATTTTCAACAATAAATTTCTATTCATTTGACCTTTTAACTCTGGATCATTAAAAACGCATATCTTATTTTTTCTGGAGTAATAGTGCGTTTATTATTAAGATTGGCCTCAATTTTTTTATTCTTATCAACATTTAATTGTTTTGCCTCTGTTTGGGATGATAACCAATTGTGGAGTGTTCAGTATGAGGAAGATTTTTCAATTTGGATGAATTCAAATTCTGTAAATGAAACAATGTTTACCGATTCAAAATCTCCCTATTTTGGTATAAGTACTGATTGTGCAGATACAGCTTATGCATTAAGGGCGATTTTTGCTTTTGAGCATAACTTACCATTTGCGATCTCTAATCCATCAGGAGCAAGAGGATCTAATAAAACGCTCAATAATCGTCAAAATACCTGGAATAATCTCCCTACAAATAAACAACGTTTGGTAGCTATGATTAATGAGATTGGTGACAGTGTAGGGACCGAAAATCTTGCCTATTTTGATACATTTCCTATCGCGATTAATAACATCGCCCCTGGTAGCGTTTTCATGTACAAAATTAAAGCGCGATTTGGAAATTTCATAAGACATACATACAATATTAAAAATATTAATCCAGTTGGGACATTTGATGTCATTTATTCAACTCAGGCCAATAAAGCAAAGGGCCTACCACTACTTAGACGGAAAGATAGAGAGTTTGAAAATATGCCAAGTGAACCTTGGGGATTTAAAAAATTTAGATGGCCAGAACAGTTAGGTCTCTCGCTTGCAGATATACCAGATGAATTAGGGCCATCTCTTGAACAATATACTTTGGCCAAACAATTAGGCGAAGTTGGTTTTTTTAAGTATGTAACTAAAACGTTATCTAAAACTAGTGAACCAGCTAACCAAAAAATGAGCAGACTTTTTAATTCAATCTGTGTTGAAGCACAAGCAAGAATTGAATATGTTAACCAAGGCCTTGGACACTTATTAGAAACTAAAAATGCCTGCATGAACTATGAAGAATTTGATGCTTATTCAACACCGGCCAGAGATCAAATGCTTAAAGAACTTTTCGAAAAGTTTCAGCATGCATATTTAGACGCTGAAGCTGATGGTGAGTTAAATTCTGTCGCTGCTGATATAGTTGAATATTCAGAAGTTATTTTTAAACATAAATCAGCTGCTCAGAAAGAGTTGCTCAGTGTATGTCCAATAAATTATACAAATGGTAAGAGCATTAGCTTATCTGAATTATGGAATCGAATATTACTGGGAACACTTTCTTCTCATCCCAATGATACAGTTGGGGCGCGATGGGGAGAAAGTAATTCACGTTTAACAAAGTGCAAACGTTGGTACTAGTTGCTATTTAAAAAAAACAAAATTATTCTTTTTGTCTTAGTCGCTGTCATTTTTATTTATGTCTCTTATAAAAATGACTCTGAGATCTTTAATAAAAAAATTAGTCATCAAAAAACTAATTATGCACTTACATCAACAAGTAATCCTTCTGAAATATGTAAAGAATATAAAGCAACCTATCCTTATCTAGATAAGTTAAAACTCGAAGTGCCTATACAATTGCGTTTTGAAAATACTCATTTAAAAATTAATAATAAAATATATCGATTGAGACATTTTTTTAAAGATGGTGATGAAGGGGAAATTGAAACTTTTTTAGTTTATCTTGAAGATCAAAATGAAGATGCCCATATTATTGAGAAAAGTTCTTATCATAAAGGTAAATTTTATAGTGACATTTTAAAGATGGAAAATACAATTATCTACCATGAAGAGGGGATTACCCTCGCTGATAACACAATAGAACCTCTTTTTCTTCACTATATAAATAACAATTTAATAGGCACCCGAGGAAAGAAAAGTAGTAATTCCCCAGATAAAGAGATTGATTGTCGCTTCTAATAAAAAATGTATAATATTCCTTAAATACTTTTCTAGAGGCCATAATATGAGTACATTATTTTCAGTTCAATCAATAATTCCATTTTTAACTCTTTGTGCACTGGAATTAATACTTGGAATTGATAATGTTATTTTTATTTCAATTCTTTCTTCAAAACTTCCAAAAAATCAGCAGCAGAAGGCAAGAACTACAGGATTAAGTCTAGCTGTTTTTACTAGAGTTGGTCTCTTACTCTCAATTTCTTGGGTTATTGGATTAACTGCACCACTTTTTACAATTTTTAGTATTGAATTTTCAGGCCGAAATTTGATTTTACTTTTTGGAGGTCTTTTTTTGATTGCCAAAAGTACTCATGAAATACATCAAAAATTAGAAGCAGATGAAGAAGTTATCACAACTGCTAATGTACCAAATAAGTTTGCAGCAGTCATAGTGCAAATCTTATTATTAGATATTGTTTTTTCATTGGATTCAGTAATTACTGCAGTTGGTATGGTCACTAATGTGGCCATCATGATTGCTGCAGTAATTGTTTCAACATTTATTATGATTTATACATCTACATCAGTTTCAAATTTTGTGGAAAAACATCCAACTATTAAAATATTAGCGCTAAGCTTTTTATTATTGATTGGAGTAACCTTACTTGCAGAAGGATTCGGTCAGCATATTTCAAAAGGCTATATTTATTTTGCAATGTCTTTTTCTCTTTTTGTTGAATCTATCAATATCAAAATGAAAAAGAATAAAACCCATGTTAAATTGAACCAAACCTGGAAATAATATTATTATTTAACAGGAATGCTGTTTTGTGGCCAATTCAAGTAAAATTGATAAATCATCACATCCACTTCCAATTGTAGGTTCACTCTGTGGTGTACATTGATGATCATTCAGCGGACAACCAATTCTCAAATGAAAATGAGTTCGATGTAAGTCCTGTGGTCTAAGTCTTCTTAGTGTTTCTAGAGTTCCAGGATTATTCATCTCCCCATTATTTGCAGCGAACTCACATAATTGTTTTTTTATGGCCACATCTACAAATATTCTAGTGACAGGTGTATTTAAAACTAAGAATTTAAATAATTCAAAATTTCTTTCAGTATTAAAATTTATAGTTGGAAGGGTTTTATCTATAAAATCTTCATCCCATTCTGGCGAAGTAGCTGATTGGACATAGTGATTTCTTCGTAAGTAGACAATGTCAGCATCTAGCCCATTTTGATGACTGGTATGACGTACTGCTGGCCCACCAAAATGAGCAGAGAGATCACCGACTTGGAGAATTTCAGAGTCAGGAAAGTTCACTTGAATAAAATGAGAAGCGTCACTTAGTAGATTAAACATTTCATCACTTGTATAAATTTTTTCTCGTTGGATATATAGTTTTTGTATAGGAGTTGCTTGTTCAAAAACAGAATGTGCGCCTCTAAGTGATCCGTCTGAATAAAAGCCTACTGCTTCTGAAGCGTGTAATTGAGTGCTTAAAAAAAACATCAAGCAAATTAATATTTTCAATTTGTTCTCTCTGTTGAGGATTACTAATTAAATATCTCATCAAAACTATTTAATGACCTAGATAGGCCTTTTTAACTTCTTCATTTTTTAATAATTCATCAGACGGCCCTTCAAGAGATATTTCGCCGTTGGTGAGAACGTAGGCACGTTGTGAAACTCTTAGTGCCAAGAAAGCATTTTGTTCTACTAATAAGATACTCATACCTTGAGCATTAATTTCTTTGATTGCCTTAAAAATTGAGTGAACTAAAATAGGGGCTATACCTAACGATGGTTCATCAAGTAAAAGTAATTCAGGATGACTCATATAGGCGCGTGCGATAGCAACCATCTGCTGTTCGCCTCCGGAAAGTGTTCCTGCTGTTTGCTTTGCTCGCTCTTTAAGTTTGGGAAATAATGTATACATAAAATCAAGATCATGTTTGATTTCAATTTTATCTGTTCTAATATAAGCTCCCATTTCTAAATTTTCTTTAACAGTCATATTTGGGAATACTAATCTGCCTTCTGGAGACTGTGAAAGACCGGCTGCTGTTATTTTATGTGCTGGAAGAATATGAATGGGGTTTTGCTTAAACAGAACTTCACCACTAGTGGCCTTAATGAGACCAGAAATTGTATGAAGAGTTGTCGTCTTTCCTGCGCCATTAGCACCTAAAAGAGTGACTATTTCACCTTTGTTAACTCGCATTGAAAGATTTTTAATGGCGTGAATTACTCCATAGTGTGTGTTTAAATTTATGACATCAAGAATTACTTTACTCATAAGATATGCTCCACATCTGCACCTAGATAAGCTTCGATTACTCTTTTGTTTTCTTGAATTTCAATTGGAGTTCCTGAGGCTATCAAATTGCCATAGTCTAGAACAAAAATTTTCTCAGCAATTTCCATTACTAATTTCATATCATGTTCGATTAAAATAATTGCAATTTTAAAATGTGATCTAATAAATCGAATTATTTCTGTTAAATCTTTTGTTTCAGATGGATTCATACCGGCCGCAGGTTCATCTAATAAGAGCAATTTAGGATTTGTTGCAAGTGCTCGGGCCATTTCTAATTTTCGTTGTTCACCATAGGGAAGATTTTTAGCAAAGTGTTCTGCTTTATCATCTAATTTAAATAATTTTAAAAGTTCTAAGCATTCTAAAGTGATTTTAGTTTCTTCCTGTAAAAAAGATTTAGTACGAAAAAGGCTTGCAAACATTGAGTAATGAATTCTAGTATGTTTGGCCAATCGAATATTGTCCATAACAGTTAGATTTTTGAATAATCTAATATTTTGAAATGTTCTGGCAATTCCCATTACAGTAATTGCACTTGGATTTTTTCCACCAATAATTTCTTCATTAAAGGTAACGCTTCCTTTGGTAGGTGTATAAATACCTGTGATAGTATTGAATAAAGTTGTTTTGCCGGCACCGTTGGGACCAATAATAGCAACCAGATCATTATCAAATACTTTTAAAGTAACATCATTAACAGCTGTCAAACCACCAAATTGCATAGTTACATTTTTTAAATCAAGTAGTACTTTCATGATTTAGATCCAAGGAACTTTTTAATTGAAAATTCATGGGTTCCAAATAGTCCAGTAGGTCGCCAGAGCATGAGGATAATTAAAATGAGAGAATAAATAGTCATTCTTAATTGAGCTATATTTTCTCCAAAAAACCTAAGTGCTTCTGGAAACAGAGTGAGAACAATAGCTCCAATGATAGAGCCAGTAATCGAACCTAATCCACCAAGAATAATCATAACTAAAATAACAACACTCCACATAAATGTGAAATTTGTTGGATGGAGAAATTGTTGAGTATGAGCAAAGAGTGCACCTGCGATTCCTGCGATTCCTGCTCCGACTGTAAAAGAAAATAATTTATATCTAAAAAGATTTACGCCCATTGTTTCTGAAGCTATTTCATCTTCTCTAATCGAAATAATAGCTCGACCGAAAGTTGATCTTTTTAAATTGACCATAAAGAGAATAGTGAGGATTACACAAAGATAAACCCAAGTCATATTTGACCATTTGGGAATATTGATAAAGCCTCTTGGGCCTCCAACACTTTCCGTATTCATAATAATAATACGTAGAATTTCGCCGAATCCTAAAGTGGCTATTGCCAAATAATCTCCACGCAAACGTAAGCAAGGAATTCCTATAATAAGGCCTGCTATAGCTGCTGAAATAAATCCTACAATTATTGCAATCAACATATTAAAAGCGACAGGGATAGGCAGTGCAAAGTAAACTGAATAGACAGCACTCATATAAGCACCTACGCCCCAGAATCCAGCATGTCCAAGTGAAAACTGTCCACAGAAACCATTTATCAAATTTAGGCTTAATGCTAGAATAATAAAAATTCCGACCATTAAAATTAATTGGAGAATATAATCCATTATACTTTCTCCTTAATGTTTTTTCCTAAGATTCCACTGGGTCTAATCAGTAGTATAACTATAAGAATTAGAAATGAAACTCCATCTCGGTAACTAGATTTATAAAGTCCTGCCACGAGGTTTTCAGCTATACCTAAAATAAATCCACCTAAGGCCGCACCAGGAATAATTCCAATTCCTCCAACAACAGCGGCAACAAAAGCTTTAAGACCAATAATAGTTCCCATCATCGGTTCAAGGGGAGTTAGATAACCCATGAGCATTCCTGCTAATCCGGCCAGTGAAGCGCCAAGAAAGAAAGTAAAGGTGATCACTTTATTAGTATTAATGCCCATTAATTCTGCAGCATTTATATTAAAGCTAGTGGCCCTCATGGCCTTACCAATTTTTGTTTTAACTGTAAGCCACCATAGAAAAATAAGTACAATTGTTGTCACTACTAATATCAATATCTGTAGATTTGAAATTGTAAGTTCACCAAAATTATAAATTTTTTCAAGTATAACTGGTGGAATAGTTTTTGGAGAGGCCCCAAAGATTACTTGGCCGCCGTATTGAAAAAACATGGAAGCACCAATTGCTGTTATTAACGCCGGAATCCGACCTGCGGATCTGATAGGACGATAGATAAGTCTCTCCGTAATAACTGCAGCGAGACCAGCACCAAGCATTGCTACCAAAATAGATAAATACATTGGTAAGTGTAATTGCAAAGCAAAGTAACCACAGAATGATCCAATCATCAGAAATTCACCATGAGCAAAATTAACTAATCTCACAATTCCATACACCATGGTGTAACCCAAAGCCACTAATGCGTATAGTGAGCCTTGGGTTATTCCATTGATCAAATATTGCAAACAATCCCAAAGAAAATATATTGTATCTTGACTCATTTTTACTTCTTATGGATTAACTTTGTTTTTAAAAATAAATCCATTTTCTGTTGTTTCTAAAACAACAGCAGCTTTTTTAGAATTTCTATTTTCATCAATTGAAATTAAACCAGTAACTCCATTAAAATTTTTAGTAGCAAGGAGAGCAGTATTGATATCAACAGGTTTTGTTGATTTAGCTCTTGAAATACTATCGGCAACAATTCCAATGGCATCATAACCAAGAGCGGCCATGGCCCCAGGTTTAGCACCATATGCTTTTTCGTAATCTTTAACAAATGATTGAACTTTTGGATCTTTATCATCGGGAGCAAAGTGAGAAGAGATATAATTACCTTTCATCGCACTTCCTCCAATCTTAAATAGATCTGGTGAATCCCAACCGTCACCACCTAAAAATGGAGCAGTAATTCCAAGAGATCTTGCTTGTTTAATTATTAGTCCAACTTCCCCATAATACCCGGGAAGAAAAATGACATCCGGGTTTGCTCTTTTAATTTTTCTTAGCAGAGATTGAAAGTCCATATCTTTTTGAACATAAGTTAATTCTTCTTTTGAGACAAATGTTCCACCCAGTTTTAAAAATTCATCATTAAATGATTTTGCTAAACCTTTTGAATAGTCAGATGAATTATCAATAAGAATAAGTCCCTTTTTTTTCTTTAAATCATTGACTGCAAATCTTGCCATGACTACACCTTGAAAATCATCTGTAAAACAGGCACGAGAAACAAAATTTCCTACCATGGTTACTTTGGCGTTAGTTGCCGCAGGAGAAAATAAAGGAATTTTTGCTGCTTGAGCAATTGGTCCCATTGCCAGTGTGTTTGACGATGTAACTTCACCAATAACTATTGAAACTTTATCAACATTAATTAGTTTTCGGATAGCATTAGTCGCTTCAATTGCTTCAGATTTATCGTCTTCAATGATTAATTCAATATTTTTACTTTTTAATTTTGAAAGAGCTAATTTAATTCCATTTGCATTTTCTTGTCCAAAAGTTGCAATTGCTCCACTTATTGGTAAAACAGCTCCTACTTTTACTTTGCCTGTAACGGCAAATGAATTACTGGATAAAGCCAGCATAAGTACAAAAAATAATTTCATAGACAACTCCTAACGATAGAGAAGAATATCTTCTCTTTGATTTTTATATTTTTCTTGACCAGTCTTTTCAATTTTTAAAAGTTCTGAATAACTTCCTAAATTATCAACCCATAACCGAACTTCGTCGGTGCCATTGATTAAATCAATTGCTAATTTATGAAATTCATATTCATAAGGTTTTTGGTGAAATTCAAATTTACTTCCAAGTTCTCTTTTGAACTCTCTACAAATCATTTGAGATACTGACCAAGATTTAAATTCAGAATTTTTTGTAGGATGAATATGTATACCACCGCAATTTTTGCCTTGATGTTTTTGAAAAGTTGGTAAAAAGATCACTGGACGAAGATTAAATCCTGCTTCTAGTCCTTCGGCGTGTAATTCTTTTAAAACTTTTTCACAAAAAGAAAATGATTCTATGTCTGGAAAGCCTGCTACTTCTAATGGTCTGGTGGTTCCACGTCCTTCGCTTATATTTGTCCCTTCAAATAAGACTGTTCCAGCAAAAGTAATTGCTCCTTCCATTGTTGGTAAATTTGGAGAGGGAAGTACCCAAGGTAAATTTGTATCTTTAAAATACATAGATCGATTCCAATTTTTCATTGAAATAACTTCTAAATCACAATTGGTTTTTAAAATATTTTTGCCAAACATTCCAATTTCACCCATAGTGAGGGAATGTCGTTGTGGAATAGGATAACGTCCGACAAATGATTCGTAACCAGGTTGTAAAATAGTTCCTTCAATCATTTCACCGCCAATAGGGTTGGGGCGGTCAAGAACTATAATTTTAATATTTTTTCCTACACATTTTTCCATCAAAAGTGAAAGAGTCGAAATATAAGTATAAACACGAGTGCCTACATCTTGCAGGTCTACAATAAATGTATCTATATCTTCTAGCATTTGATCGGTTGGAGTTCTTGTTTCTGAGTAAAGAGAATAAACGGGTATTTTGAAATATGGGTGAACATAATGAGTTGTCTCAACCATATTATCTTGAACATCAGTAACAAAACCGTGTTGGGGGCCAAATAATTTAATTAATCTTTTACCGAAAAGTTTTTGTAAAAGTATAACCCCAGTATTAAAACTCGAATCAATCGAAGCGCTGTGACACAAATAAGCAATATTGCCTTTTACTGAGTCTTGAAGGGCCTTTTCTACCATAAGGCGTTCAAGCCCTGTTATAACTTTAGTCATCTTACTTCCTAGATTCCTTTCGCTGAAGTTTTTAATATTAATAATTTTGGCATTAATCAAATGGAGTGTAAACAAATGCCATTAAACTTACATTGATAAAGTGTTAAGCAAAAAGTTAAGATGTTGGTACACACACACTCATGAACACATAGGACACACATGAAGCAATACCACCAACTCATGGATCATGTACTTCAACATGGAACTAAAAAAGAAGATCGAACTGGAACTGGAACTTTATCCGTTTTCGGTTATCAAGCTCGTTATAATTTAGAAGAAGGATTTCCGTTAGTCACAACTAAAAAGTTACATTTAAAATCTATTATTCATGAACTTTTATGGTTTTTACAAGGCGATACAAACGTAAAATATTTAACTGATCATGGTGTTTCTATTTGGAATGAATGGGCCGATGAGGAAGGAAATTTAGGTCCGGTCTATGGATCTCAATGGAGAAGCTGGCGAGGTGCCAACGGCGAAACGGTCGACCAAATAACTTCTGTCGTTGAACAAATTAAAAAAAATCCAGATTCACGAAGATTAATCGTGAGTGCTTGGAACGTGGCCGAGATTGAAAAAATGGCCTTGCCACCATGTCATGCTTTTTTTCAGTTTTATGTTGCTGATGGAAGACTTTCTTGCCAGCTCTATCAACGTTCGGCCGATATCTTTTTAGGTGTTCCATTCAATATTGCTTCTTACGCACTTTTAACCATGATGATGGCGCAAGTTTGTAATCTTAAACCTGGCGATTTTGTACATACGATGGGGGATACTCATTTATATATTAATCATATTGAACAAAGTAAATTGCAATTGAGTAGGGAATGTAAAATTCTACCTCAAATGAAAATTAATCCAGATAGAAAAAATATTTTTGATTTTACTTTTGAGGATTTTTCTCTTGTTGGATATGATCCACATCCTCACATAAAAGGTGCAGTAGCAATATGATTGTTTCAATGATTGTGGCCCATGGGCAAAAAAATGAAATTGGGCTAAATAATAAATTGCTTTGGCATATTTCTGAAGATTTAAAGAATTTCAAAAAACTAACTTTAGGCAAAGCTATTGTTATGGGCAGAAAAACTTTTGAATCTATTGGTATTGCTTTACCTGATAGAAAAAATATAGTTTTGACTCGAGATATGGATTTTAAATTTGATGGAATAGACGTCATTCATGATCCAATGATGGCCTTTGATATTGCTCTGGAATTTAACGATGAAGATGAGAGCGAGTTAGTTGTTTGTGGTGGTGAGGAAATTTATAGATTATATCTACCTTACGTTCAAAAAATATATCGCACTATTGTTAATTTTGAAGGAGAGGCCGATGCTTTCTTTCCAAAACTTAATCCGGCAGAGTGGGAAGTATTAAATGAAGAAAAACATGAAAAATATACTTTTCAAATTCTTTTACGCTCTCTGTAGTACTCTATAAATCCCGGCACTACTGAAATGACAATTATTGCAATCATCACAAATTTAAAATTTTTTTGAATAAATGGAAGATTTCCAAAGAAGTATCCAAGTGGAATAAACGAAAAAATCCACAAGATGGCACCAGTCAAACTAAAAGTAATAAATTTTTTATAAGTCATTTCGCCGACGCCTGCTACAAAGGGTGCAAAATTACGAACTATCGGAACAAATCTGGCCAAAATAATTGTTTTTGTTCCATGTTTTTCATAAAAACTATGGGCCTTATGAAGATGTTTTTTATTAAAGAAAAAACTATTATCTTTCGTAAATAATTTAACTCCTAGATATCTACCAATTGAGTAATTTACAGTATCACCTAATATCGCGGCAGTGAGTAGAGTTAGGCCAATCGTAAGAACGTCAAAGCTACCTCTGGCGGCAAATGCACCTATGGCAAATAGAAGTGAGTCTCCTGGTAAAAAAGGAAAGATGACTAGACCTGTTTCAGAAAAAATTATTATAAATAAAAATAAATAGGTCCATGAATGATAATTGGTAATAATAAAATCTAGATGAACTTCTATATGAATAATAAAATCAATAAGTGTGTGTAAAATTTCCATTTAATCATCTTAAATCGTCGGATGTGCAAAGGGCAAGTGGAATTTATATTTCAAAACAAGCAACGGATCTTCCATCAACACTTTTTAATTTTGGTACTTCCTGTTTACAACTTTCTTTGACTAAAGGACATCTCGACTGAAAGGCACAACCTTTAGGTAAGTTAAGCGCTGACGGTAATTCTCCACTAATAATAGTTGCAGATTCTCTTTTCTTGTTTACACTCGGTGCACTCTCTAAAAGTATTTTTGTATATGGATGCAATGGATTTTCAAATACTTTATTTCGTGGCCCATATTCTACAATTCTCCCGAGATACATAACTAGAATTCGATCTGACATATGTTGAATAACCGATAAATCATGGGAGATAAATAGATAGGATAGAGAGAATTCATTTTGTAATTCAAGTAAAAGATTAAGTACTTGAGCTTGTATAGAAACATCAAGAGCAGATACAGGTTCATCTAAAATTAAAATTTCTGGATTTAGCATTAAAGCTCTGGCAATTCCAAGTCGTTGGCGTTGACCACCACTAAAGTGGTGAGGATAGCGCTCTTTAAAGTCCTCTCTGAGTCCAACTTTATTCATCATCGCTAAAACTTTTTCTTCTCTTTCTTGTCTATTTAATTGTGAATTTATAATAAGTGGATCAGCAATAATATCTATTGCTTTTTTTCTTGGATTTAGAGATTGATAGGGGTCTTGGAAAACCATTTGAATTTTTGAATGAAAATCTGTTTCTCGATATTCTTCATATTTCTTTCCAAGTAAACTTAATTCTCCTGATGTTTTAGGTTCTAATAAAGTCAGTACTTTTGCTAAAGTACTTTTTCCACAACCTGATTCACCCACAATCCCCAGAGTTTCTTTTCGATCTAAATGAAAATTAATATCAGTTAAAGCATTTAATAATTTAGTTTCTTTAAAAAGTTTTTTTATGGGATAGGACTTATGTAAATTCTCGACTTTTAAAATACTCATGCAATAGATTCCTGTATTAAGGGATGCAAACAAGGATTTCTAAATGCTGAACTCTTGCAATCTTCTTGAACAAAACTACAACGAGGATGAAATTGACATCCTTCTGGTCTTTCGTGAAAGGCCGGAACTATTCCATGGATAGATGGTAAAACAGATTTTGGAAGGCCACTACTTAAACCTGGTCGTGAACTGAGTAGTCCTGCCGTGTAAGGATGAGTAGGGTGCATAATTATATCCTGAGTAATCCCTTCTTCTACTTTTTCTCCTGCATACATAACTTGAATGCGATCACTATATTCAGCAACTAAACCTAAGTCATGTGTGACTAAAATAACGGCCATATTATTTTTTTCTTGCAGATTTTTCAAGAGAACTAAAATTTGTTTTTGAATGGTAACATCAAGTGCGGTGGTTGGTTCATCAGCTATAAGAAGTTTGGGACTGCTGGAGATGGCCATGGCAATCATCACTCGTTGGGCCATACCACCAGATAACTCAAATGGATAGGCCTTTAATCTTTCTTTTGGAGAAGCAATTCCAACCTGAGTTAGTAATTCAATTGCTCTGTTAATCGCTTCTTTTCTTGAAATATTTTGATGTGTAAAAATTGTTTCTGTTAATTGATATTCAACACTTAAAAAAGGATTAAGCGCTGTCATTGGATCTTGAAAGATCATCGAGATTTCTTTACCGCGAATATTTCTCCAATTCAACTCACTTAAACCTTGTAAGTTTTGTTGCATGAAAAACATTTCATCCGCTTTTACAATTGCAGTTTCTGGTAAAATACCTAAAAGCGCCAGATTGGTGATACTTTTTCCAGATCCAGATTCACCAACCACTCCTAACATTTCTCCAGCATTTACGTGAAATGATAAGTCACGTACCGCATGTATCGGATGTGTACCTTTATCTGTTTTAAAAAAAATATTTAAATTTTCTATATTTAATAAATTCATTTTAATTTTGTTTCTTGAGTCTAGGATCAAGTGCATCCCTCAGACCATCACCTAGTAAGTTAAACGAAAGTACAATTACTAAAATACAAAGCCCTGGCAAAGTTACCATTAAAGGTGAACTCTCTATAAAGCTTCTTGCATCAGATAACATAGTTCCCCATTCAGGCATTGGTGCCTGTGCTCCTAATCCTAAAAATCCTAAAGCTGCACAGTTCAGTATCCCATCACTAAAACCTAAGCTGGCCTGAACAATTAATGGGGCCATGCAGTTGGGAAGAATTTCCACAAACATGATACGAAAATTACTAGCTCCAAAAAGTTTGGCCGCATAAATATATTGTTTGTTTTTTTCAACCATTACTTGCGCTCTTATAATACGAGTAAAATTAGGGATTGCCACAATACTTACAGCAATGATTGCATTCATAATTCCAGGACCTAAAACTGCGACGATAACAATTGCAAATAAGATACTTGGAAGACTCATTATAAGATCAGTAAGTCTCATTATTAATCGATCAATAAATCCACCGTAGAACCCGGCAATTACTCCAAGGAAAGTTCCTGTGCAAAGTGATAACACAACAACACATAGGCCTACTGATAATGAAATGCGGGAGCCATACATAAGACGACTTAAAAGATCACGACCTAAGTCATCAGTACCTAAGAGAAATTGAGTAGAAGGTGGTAGTCTAAGTGATTCACTAAATATTTTTGCTGGATCATATGGAGCGAGTAGAGGAGCAAGTATCGCAATGATTGTTGCTAAAATGATAACAAACATACCTATTAAGGCACCTTTGTTTTTTTTGAGCTCTGTAAATAATTCATTAAAAAATATTTTCACAATTCTTTTAACCTTGTCTCATTTTTGGATTTAAAAAATAATAAATAATATCAACCAAAATATTTGTTAAAATAATCATGAAGGATATGATGAGAACACCACCTTGAATAACCGGATAATCTCTTGCTGTTATACTCTGAACTAACCATCGTCCTATTCCAGGCCATGAAAAAATGGTTTCAGTTAAGATGGCACCTGTAATGATTGATCCAAAAAGCAATGCGAGTGTTGTTATAATGGGCACAAGTGCATTTCGAAGTGCATGAATATAAACTATTTGAGTTTTGGAAAGTCCTTTGGCCCTCGCAGTTCTTATATAATCTTCACCAAGAACTTCAAGCATACTTGATCGGGTCATTCGAGCTATTACTGCAAGTGGGATAGTTCCCAATGCAGTTGCAGGTAAGAGTAAATGTTTAAAGCAGCTTATAAAAGGAGCAAAGCCTTCTGAATGAATGACTGACGGTTGTAATGTATCTATCAACATCATTCCTGAAAATGTAGGTATATCAAAAAGTAAATCTATTCTTCCTGAAACTGGCGTAAGTCCCAGTTTGACAGAAAAAACAAGAATCAAAATAAGTCCCCACCAGAAGATAGGCATGGAGTATCCGATAAGGGATGTTCCCATTAAAAAATAATCATAAAAACTATTTCTTTTTAAAGCGGCAATTATTCCAAGAGGTATGCCAATTAAAGTCGCAAAAAATAAAGCAAACATGCCGAGTTCAACTGTGGCCGGAAATCTCATGATAAATTCATTCCATACCGCGTTTTTAGAAACAATAGATGTTCCTAGATTGCCATGAAAAATATTTTGAACAAATAGATAAAATTGTTTAATGAGTGGAAGATCTAGGCCTAACGACTTTTTCATCTCTAGATATCTGGCCGGATCAACACCTCGTTCACCAATCATTAGTAAAACGGGATCGCCAGGAATAAGGCGAATCAAAATAAAACAGATAAAACTAATGCCTAGTAAAGTTGGGATTAAATCTATTATTTTTCTGAGAAAAAATTTCATTTTATACTTCTTACTCTACTATCACTTTTGTAAAAATATCCTGTCCTAGTGGATCTATTTTATATCCTTTAATATTTTTGGACATTACTCTATACGAGGTCGAATGCGCTAGAGTAACCCAAGGTGCTTGTTCTTTAAATATTTTCTGTGCAGTTCTATAAAGTGCAGTTCTTTTGGCAACGTCTGGAGTTGCCTTTGCATCTGTAACTAACTTATTAAACATTTTATCACACCAGTGAGAATAATTACTTCCAGCGGCAATTGCACCACATCCTAAAAGAGTATTTAAAAAATTATCTGGGTCTCCGTTATCTCCTGTCCAACCAAATTGGATCATTTGATGTTCACCTGTTTTTGATTTTTTTAAATAAGTCGGCCAATCAAAAGTTTGAAGTTTTATTTTTATTCCTACTTTTGCTAGATCAGCTTGCATTAATTCACCCATTTTTTTTCCATTGGGATTATAGGGTCTTGAAACAGGCAGAGTCCAAATTTCACTTTCAAAACCATTTGGTAATCCTGCTTTCTTTAAAAATGATTTAGCGAGATCTACTGAATATTCATAATCTTTCACAGACTCATTGTATGACCAAATGGTAGGAGGAATGGGATTTTTTGCTACGGTTGCAGATCCCATATAGATAGCATTAATGTATGATTCTTTATTGAGTGCATGGTTAATAGCTTTTCTAACGTTTATATTATCAAATGGTTTTTTTGAAACATTAAAGGCCAGGTATCCAATATTTAGTCCTGGGGCTTCTAGAACTGTTAGTGATGAATTTTTCTTCATATCGGCTATGTCGGCAGGAGAGGGTTCAGTTACAAATTGGCATTCTCCAATTTTTAATTTTTGATATCTAACATTTGCATCAGGAGTAATCGCAAAAATTAATTTTTCGATATTTCCTTTTTTCCCCCAATATTTTTCATTTGCTAAAAACTTAATAGAATTATCTTTTAAGTAAGACTGATAGATAAATGCCCCTGTTCCAACTGGGAGTTGATCTATTTCTTGTTTTTTATTTTCTTTTGCAAGTTTATCTGCATATTCGGCAGATAAAATACTCATAAAGCTCATCGCCATATTTGCTAAGAATGGAGCTTCAGGTTTTGAAAGTGTAATCTGAACTTTATAAGGATCAATTGCTACAACATTTTTAATAATTTTTCCCATTTCCATTCCGTCAAAGTATTCATAATTTCCTCCGCTAACTGCATGATAGGGATGACTCTTGATTCTTTGACGATCAATCGAGAAAATAACATCTGTAGCATTCATGTCTCTGGAAGGTGTAAAATATTTTGTAGTTTGAAACTGAACACCTTTTCTTAATGTAAAAGTGTAAACTAATTTATTTTTAGATATATCCCAAGACGTCGCAAGCGCAGGGACGATATTGGTTGTACCAGCATCAAACTCAACAAGACGATTATAAATTGTATTTGCAGTTGCATTGACCGAAGTACCATCAGTTACTATTTGAGGATTAAATGCACTAGGGCTTCCTTCAGAGCAATAGATAAAGTTTTTAGCTAAGGCTTGATTTGAATTTAATGAAAAATTAAATAGAACTGTGATTAAAAAAATAATTTTCAAAATAAACCCTCTTCCAGTAAGAATTAATAATTAGATTATTAATTCTTACTGCGAGAAGATGTTTTGACAAGAATAAATTATTTTGTAACTGCAGGTACACTCTGTTGTGGCGCTATCGGTGCATTATCAACAGGTATCACTGCTTCTTTTTCTGTGTGTTGTGTATTTATAGAAAGATTTTCTTGAACTACTGGAGCAGATGTATTAATGCTTTTTGCTGGATCTAAGCTAGGTTTATCTCCACATGCAACTAAACTTGAAAAATCAGTAAAATGAAAATTAATAACATTTCCAAAGCCTAAAAATCCTGACGATACACTATCAACAACTGCATAGTTTTCATTATTAAATAAGTGTGTGATTTTCACGGGGATACCTACAGGGAAACCTTCCGAGGGTGGTTTATTCAAGCAAAATCTATCTCCAACTTTAAACCCACCAAACTCTGGTACCTCTTTACTAAGAGAAGTTGTTTTTGCAAGCCAACTAGTGCCAAATCCATATTTTTTAAGAGTGTCATCTGATGGTTGAAAAACAGTTAAATTTGATCTTCCATCGGCCATGTCATAACTTACTTCGGCAAGTGCATGTTGAAAAACGACATACACGGCATCTTTACGTTTAAATATATTATGAACAGGAGAGATTATATCTATTACTTCTGTAGCTTTTCTTTTAATTTTTGGATCAGCTGCATAGGCAATAAATGGAATATCGATTAAGTCGTAGTGACATCTAGTCGCAACGTTAACTGATCCATCACTATCTGTAGAGCAAACTTCTTTTACCGATTGAGTGGTGTTATCAAAAATTTTTTTGAAATCCTCAGCATTTATTAAAGATGAGTTTAAGACAGTAGTTATAATCAGTGCACGTTTTAGATATTTCATAAATGACTCCGAATATTTAGATCCTAGCAAACTAGTCGGCTATTCTCTAAATATTCTTGAGTCTTATATAATTTTAGTAACTTATAGTTTCATTTTTTCCATTGTTTTTAAATAATTCTTAGTAGCTTCTGGAATATCTTTTCTCATTTTAAAAGAGAAATATAGCCCCATAATGGTAAATGGAAGTAAGAATAGTGGCCAATAGGTCCAACTTTTTGTTGTTAATACTCCAAGAGCAAATGACTGAACTGCGCTTCCAGCGTAAGAAAAGGCATCAGCAACACCTGTGGCAGTGGCCGCTGCTTTTTTTCCACCGAAGTCTGCAGTTGCCGTTCCTGACATAATTGAATGCACACCAATAACTGCCATCATGACAAATATTGCTGCCACACCAACAATAAGTGGATTAGAAGTTAGGAAAAATGCAATTGCTCCGATGGCAAAAAACATAATTACTTGCATAACTGCGGCCGACGGAGATCTTCTTGAATGAAATAAATGATCACTCATCCAACCTGCAGCAAATCCACCGATAATACCTGTTACGCATCCCCAAAAGCCCCAGTTTGTTGTGATATGTTCAACACCAAATCCAGTATCTTTAGCAAAAACTTTATACCATTGAAGAATTCCGTTTCTTAAAACGCCTGAAGTAAATTCAATAATACCGATTGTCCAAATAATTTTATTCGAGAAAATTTTGTGCATTAATTCTTTATATGTATATATTTTTTCTTTTTCACCATGAGAAGCATCGTGAGTATCTAGGGGATCAAATCCTGCAGCATCTGGAGTATCCTTTAAAACGATAACGTCTATAAATGCCCAGAAAATCATAATAATTGCAGGGATAAAGAATATTAACCAAAATGCAGGTACTGTTCGTCCTTCTAAAACAAATATTGCATTTAAAAAATCATAAATTGCTGATGGTGCAGATCCATGGTTAAGTTTTGTTGCGTCTGCAATTGCAGCACCCCAATCAAAAGCAAAATATACTCCAAGTGAAATAAGTGTTCCAAAAATAGCACCGAAAGTTCCTCGTTCTCTGACGTGAAACCAAAAAGATTTAACTTTAATTGTTGAAACAGCTCCAAAACTTTGGAAAAGCATATTTAGTGCATAGGAGATTGAAAAGGCAGTAACTAAATTAATTTTTAAACCGTCATGTAAATATAAGTAGAGAATTCCTCCCATCACAATATTCATGAAGGCAGAACCAATTGCACCAATTAAAATTCCTTTTTTACCACCTATTCTATCAACAATTGGTCCTATAAAAAATAAGGCCAAAGCATAAGTTGTAAAACCAACACCACCAATAATACCAAAATCTTCTTTAGTCATTAGGTCGCCTAAAGCTCCTTTAGCAACGTTAAGATTATAACGTCCCATATACATGAAGGCGTAGGTCATACCCAACGGGAACCAATTAATAAAACGACGCCAAATAAATTTTTTGGAATGTTTCATTTTGTTCGACATAAAGTAGAGGACGATAATGTAAGTTAACGCTAGAGAAACTAAGAATAGTTGCATTAATAACCTCGATCTGAATGGTTTCGTTAGAGTGAACTATTACTAACATGATTTTGTCGGTTTTGTTAGTGAGGATTTGGTTAATTTTAACTAGCGCAATGCTTCTCTTATTTTTGAAGAACCCCAGTCCATAATCCAGACTATCAAGGCTATCAAAACGACTAACATACCAACTTCATTCCATCTGGCCTGACCTTGATACTGCATAAGGAGATTCCCGATACCACCTCCACCAACAAGTCCGATAACGGTGGCCATTCTTACGTTGATATCCCAACGATAAATGGTGAAAGAAAGATAGGGTAATAAAATTTGTGGAACAACACCAAACCAAACTACTTGTACGGGGTGCGCACCTGTCGCTGTGATGGCATCCATAGGCCCATTATCGATAGATTCAATTTGTTCAGAATATAATTTAGTGAGAGAAGCAATAGAGTGCAGGCATAATGCCAGCATTCCTGAAAATGGACCAATTCCAACCCATACAGAAAAAATAATGGCCCATACCAATGGTTCTATAGAACGAGAGATATTAAGGATTGCTCGAAGAATAGTATAAATTAAAAATGTAAAATTATTTTGATTCATGAGATTTCTTGCAGCAAAAAAACTGAAGAGAAAGGCCAGAGGAATGGCCAGTGCGGTCGCGATAAAGGCCATATAAATAGTTTCTATGGCAGCGAAAAGACCAATTTCAAAAATGCTCCAATTGGGCTGAATAAGTGCCGTGAAAATTCTTTTTGCTCCTTCAAGACCACTATCAGAAAAAAATTCTTTTATAGAAATTTGAGAAAGGTAATAACCAGTTAAAAAAGTCAGTGCAATCGCCAGATAGGCGATAAGAGCAAACGGCTGACCTGTGGCCAATTCATTCTCATCATATTTAGTAATTTTAAATAAGCCTTTTCCCAATGAGAATTTTGTAAAAAATAAAACAAAAGTAATGCTTAGACCAAAATACAATGAATAGAGGGGCTGATTCCAATTAAATTCGGGATAACGAACGTCAAAAATCATTTTTTCATAAATAATTTTAAAACTCACGAGAGCCATATAGGCCCAAATAAACGTATCTAAAATAAATGCTTTTAAATTTTTTATAATCATTTAATTAATCGTCACTTCAGTAGCATCTTCGCCATAAATTGTTTTAAACCAGTCTTCATTAATTTCTTTAGGTCTTCCGTCGTATATTATACTGCCAGATTTTAGTGCAATCACCCGATCAGCATATTGTCTGACAAGAGATAAAAAATGTAGATTACAGATGACAGTTACTCCTAATTCTTCATTTACTTTTTTAAGATATTGCATCACTGAGTTTGAAGTGGCGGGATCAAGCGAGGCAACAGGTTCATCAGCGAGTAATATTTGGGGGGTTTGCATAAGTGCTCTCGCAATTGCCACTCTTTGCTGTTGACCACCTGAAAGATTATCGGCCCTATATTTTTCTCTTCCTTTAAGTCCTACTATTTCTATATATTTTAAAGCTAGAGATAAGGATTCTGGAGAGTGGATTCCCAAAATAGATTTGATAATTCCCGTTTGAGATAAGTTTCCTGTAAGCACATTTTCTAAAACAGTTTTTCGAGGTATTAAGTTGAATTGTTGGAAAATCATACCTATTTGAGAACGCATTTTTCTAAGTGCTACACCCTGAAAGTTAGTAGTGTCCACGCCAAGAAGTGAAATCTTTCCACTCGTTGGGACTAGTAAGCGATTGATAGATTTTAAGAGTGTGGACTTCCCTGAACCAGAGAGACCAATGATAACTAAGAATTCACCTTTTTGTACTTTGAAAGAAATATCTTTTAGAGCTTGATGGCCGTTAGGATAAATTTTATTTAAGTTTATTATTTCAAGCATTTTATTTAATCAATTGTGCGGCATCAGTATTGGTTGATTTTAAGACTTTTCTAAGACCGTCATAATCTTTATCAGTGGCCGGAACTATTCCATCAAGACCGTAGATTATTCTAAAAGCTTCTTTACCATCTTTAGTGGCAAGAAATTTAGTTAAACCTTTAATAAATTTTTGAATAATGACTTCCGAAAGTCCTTTCCTGAATATAAAAGGGTCATTAGGAATAGGTTCTGTTAGTTGGAGAATAACTACTTTTTTTTCTACGTCGGGAAATTGAGTCATAACTTTTTCACGAGCATCTTCAATTCGTCCATTAAAAGGTCGTGCATAAAAGACAGCTCCTGCATCAACCTGTTTTTGATAAATCATTGTCACTACAGTGTCGTGCTTACCGGCGAAAACAGTATTTCCTAATTTAATTTTATTATCATTTAAAACCTTAAGTGGAAAAAGATAACCTGAAGTAGAAGATGCATCAGTAAAAGCAAAGCGTTTACCATTTAAATCTTTTAGGGTCTTAATTCCCGAATCGGCATGAACCATAAATGCACCTGAATAGGAATCATCGCCGTGTCGGAGAGTTTTAAGTCTGGCCACAGCACCGTATTTTGCATTTGTTAGTAGATAACCAAATGAGTTTATAACTGCAATATCAGCTCTATTTGAACCAAAGGCTTCGACTACGGTAATATAATTTGAAGGAATACCTGATTTAAAATAATAACCTGTTTCTTTTTCCATAAATTTTACAAAAAGATTTGAAGTTGTCGTAATCGTATTTGAGTCTATGGACGGGGTAAAATAGATTTTGATTGGATTATTTCTTGTGCCTAGAGCGTCTTCTGCATAAGCCACTTTTAGATGGACAAGGGAAAATAAAAATAATCCCAATAGTAGTTTAATTGTCATTTGCATGAGAAACTCCTATAGTAAAAATACTTTTGAAGTTTAGCATAACGTATTTAAGCATGTCATTAGGTAAGGAGCGAGTTGTATGAAATTTTGGATATTATTAGTTTTGTGTTTGCCATTTTTTTCCCTTAGAGCAGAATTACCTACCTACAAAGAAACAGATAATGAAGGTATGTATAAGCCAGAACGGTTTAGTTCGATTGAAAAGCAATTGATTGCAGTCACAAATGCATTTAATAGTTTAGAAGCAAAGCTTAATGAAAATACAAAAAAAATGAAAGACTTAGAAGATGTTCTTAAAGTGATGAAAGTAGATGCTGACAAAAAATTGGAATCACAGTTAGGAGAAAAACCCTCCCATAATAAAAGTCAGGAAGAAGAAATGGCGAAGTTAAAGGCAGATTTTTTAGCAATAAAAAACAAAGATATTGAAAAAATTAAAATAGATCTTCATGATTTAAGCCAAGCGGTAAAGCAAATTCAAACAACTTCTCATTAGTATTCTAAGAAGTGTGAATATAGATAATATCCAAGATATCAATTCTTGGAATAATCATCATCTTCGTTGAAAAATGGAAAATAAGTCTTGGAATTTTACTTTCAAGCTGAAAAATTTCACGAAGTTTTTGATGTTGAATTTTATCTTCTTGTACTGAAGGATGTAAATTTAAGATCTTTTCCAAACGACCAATAAAAAGTAGACAATGATCATTTAAGGTTTGTGGTAGCTTGCCTTCAAGAATTTTAAAGTCATGTAGAATATTGGCCAATACTTTTTCATGTGTTTCATACATATATTGACTAACTAAAAAATAAAACTTGGCCATTCCTTGCTCTATATGATTGTCAAAATGATCAATTGCAAATTGTAAATGATGATAAACTTTTTGAGAATCTCTAAGATCAAATCCGATCTGAGCTTCCATCAGCGAATGCAAACCTTGATAATAATTTTCGTGTGAGTGTAGTTGTTTCTTTTCTTTTATCTGGTTTGTAAGAGGGGACTCAAAGCAATCACTTAAGCGAATAAGATTATTTCTATACACCTTTGGAGCATCACCTGTTAGATAAAGTGATGTTGACTCGCTTGGGTTCATAGTCAATATCGTAAGGCTGGAAGGCGTGAGAGGATCAATCTTATAGTTTTGATAATTATTATGTTTAAAAGCTTGTTCGTAGGGAGTACTCATCATCTTAATAAGGTCGGTATCTTGCCTGCTTTTCTTTTTTAAAAAATGAGAAATTTTTTTATGTGCAATGTCTTCTCTCATTTGGTTAAATTGATTAAAGCCTAAAGGAAGAAAATTCTCTTGGTTGATAGACTTATCTTCTAACTTATTTCCAAAGTAGAGAATTTGGTTTTCTTCTAGGTAAAATTCATTAGCAAAAATATTATTACCCATTAAATCTACCGCCAAAATGTCGCCATTTTTAAAGCTCATATAAAGGCACCAAGTAGTAAGACTGGGATTTTTTTTCAAGAATTCAAGAGCAGATTTTTTATCATTTGCATTTTTTAAAAGATTAATGACTAATTCAAAAATTGATTGTCCATCTTTATTGAAAATTGAAGTGAACTTTTGGTGAAGAGCGAGTGTAATCCCATCTGCAGTCATTAAGGTAATTGATGGATAAGGGATTCCCGCAGTTCCAAATCCGAATGTTTTTGGCATACCATTCAAATCATATAAAATAGCTCGTTCAGTTTTATCGAAACTTCCTTGAAGTGGGAAATCCAGAATTCTTCCGTGAACGACTGAGTTTTTTTCATTTCTCATAAAAAAACTGGAACAGCCAAGACTACCTTTAATTAATCCCGGGGACCATTTGCTCATTGCACTTACTAGTTCAGGAATGAGCATGACATAAAAAACCTCTTCTATTGGACGGCCAAAACCGTCACTATAGGCCTGGAGATTGCGATAAAGATCAGGACTTTTCTTAAGAGAATTTTTTATTATTTGTTTAGCAATTTCCTCAACTACTGTATCCACGGCCTTGACTGAAGTGGAAAGCATCCGTTTTACGTCTCTATGCACATTTTTGCCTGATTCAGAATCCTTTAAACCTAGTTGGTAAAAGTTTTCATTCATGTCGCCGATAAGTGTAATGAGATCCATAAAAATCCTGGGGGTTCTTTTGTATAATATTGTAAATGATTTAGGCTCTTCGAGCAATCAGTGGCTTAATTTAATATTATTGTCTTTTGCTTTTGTTCGAATTTATCTTGAAATAATTCAATTTGATTTAGCAAAGTTGCCAATAACTAAGGCCATGTTCAGAACTTCAGAAGATGCTCAGAAATTTCACAGGAGTGGATTGTATTTTTGTGTTGGCTATATACTACTTTCGGCCCCAACAATGTTATTGTCTTGATAAATACCGTCATACATCTCGATGAGATTAACTAACCCCAGTTGCTGTTGATATTTTGCAGGTATGGTTAATTGATCATCAATAGATCTCTTTCTTATATAGATTTTAATTATTATATTCTTATCAGGGGTATTTTTCTTTTTTCTATTAATTAAATTATCCAACTGGAAAACCTTATTAAGAAGTTGAGAGTTTTGTTTTTTCTTTAATTGGAAAATTTCTTCATCTCGGATATTGTTCCAGATAATCCATGGATCAATATTTAAAGTAAGAATTTTTGCCAGTGTTAAATAGATAATTGGATCTGATTCAAAATTATCACCCATAAGGGTTAATTCATCTGGTATTCCAGTCATCAGCAAGATATCTAGTAAATGATTAAGTTTATAAAGTCCTTGTCCTTTTAAATCTTTGGCAGTTAGATCACCCTCTAAAAATGAAAAAAACTGTCTATAATCTTTTAAAAATATACCCGCGGAGAAAATATTATTTTTATAAAGCCAATCTCTCATAGCGTCCTCATAAAAGTGAGGAGAAGCCGACAATATAAATGGATGGTAGCCTTGGTGAATGGCCATCTTCAAAATGTTTACACTAGAAATAATAGTTGGAAATTCTTGGAGAGGACGAGTTAGTGATCGATAAACTTCTTTGGTTGTGGAATATTTGGTATCTACAAGTGTTTTATCGAAATCACAAATAATTATTTTTTTAGGAGAGTAAATACGAAGTGGAATGTAGGTACCAAGGTGCAATTCAAGACCTGGACGTTTTTTGACTTCATACAGTTGTAATATCTCAATTTTAGATCTTTCTTCTGTCAGTGGAATTTTAAAGTTAAAATTTCCAAAAGAATCAGATTCAAATGATTTTTTGTATATTTCATGTTGATCCTTAGTTGTTCCAACAATTTTTAATGTAAATTCATAAGCGTTAAGTAGTCTTAATGCCTGAATCGGAAAATGTGGAGTAAGAACGGTAAGATCAAAATCCCTTTTTCGAGCGATGATATTCTCTTTCATCGTAATAGAGGCCTTAATATTGATCGAGTCATCAGTTATTATGGCAAGAAAATGGACAAGATGTGGTCTTTTCATAATAAATTTATAAGTTTATAATCATTTTTGATATAATATCATAACATAAATAATTTAATAGGAATCAATCATAATGCAAACAATCTTTATAGAGCACTTAGGCAATGTTGAATTATACTTGGGATTGGGAATTGAAATCGTTACCGGGCTAATCTTAGGTGGCCTTGTCGGTTATGACCGCGAACAAAAAATGAAAAATGCAGGTATCAAAACTAATATTTTAATCTGTATTGGATCAACTTTATATACTGCTATTTCTTTTATTATTCATAATCAGAGTATTCAAGCGGCACATATGGCCTATGGAGATCCACAGAGGATAGCAGCTCAGGTTGTCACTGGTATAGGTTTTATTGGTGCCGGCGCGATCATGCACCATAAAGGAAATATTATTGGACTTACCACCGCTGCAACAATTTGGGTTGTAGCCGCAATCGGTGTGACAATTGGTTATGGATATCCAGTTGTGGCCACTATTTTTACACTAACTATACTTTCTGTACTTAGACTTTTAGGCCCAATATATCAAGGTTTAGAATCTACTAAAAATCATAAGTATTTTCATATCGAAATAATGTCTCAAGGAGATATTAAAAATTATGTTAAAGAAATAGTTTTTAGTAATACTGAACGAATAGATGAATTACATGAAGAAATCATCGACAAAGATACAAATAAGCGACATCTCGATTTCTATGTTTATATCCACCCTAAAAAAATGCGTATGTTAAGTGAATCACTTAGAGATATTGTACAGGTTGAAAAAGTGCATTTTCATCAAATAGAAGGCAAGGGGATGAATGAGCCTGAAATCGATTAAAGTTTTGCAACTTTAAAACTTAAAATTCCATTTTCATATTTTTGCGAAATTAGCTTTGAATTCAGAATATCCTTTGTCGGAAACTCTTTACTGTAAAGTTGTGTCTTAGATGTTCTGTTAATGGCCCCGTCTTCATCTTCTAACGAAGATGCATATTTTCTACTCATGGTAATTCTAATTTCTCTTCCATGTGCCATTAGATGTACATTTTCTTTTTCATGGGGAGGTATTTCTAAATTAACGTAATAGTTTTTAATATCTTCAGAAATTTTTGGTTTCAAAATATCTAATTGATAAAATGGATCATTACTTACATCTGTAATTGATTTTTTTTCTTTTACATGTGTTGCAATAGCTGCTTCTGTTGTTTTATTAAGTTTTGCAGTTAAGTTATCTAAAATTTCTTGATGCTGAGAACTAAGTGCCTGATAGCGTACTTGAAAATCATCTTGTTTTTGTTTTATCAAATCATTGTGATACTTATCTTGAAAACTTAGTTGAGATTCTTGGACCCTCTTTTGCTCGTCTTCCATTCTTTTATTTTTACTATTTGACTCTAACAAACGTGCTTGAGTGTCCATTTTGTTCTGAACTAATCTTGAGGACATGTCCTTTTGTTCTGTATCTAGTTGTTGCTTAAGATGTTCTTCTTGTTCGCGTGTATTTTGTGTCAGTTCGCCAGAGAAGGCCGCTAAAGATTGTTTTGCATGGAATTCGTTTCTCGCTTTTTCGCTTTGAGATTTCAAATCTAATTGTCTTGAGTCATTTTGAGACTTTCTAAAAAGATCTTCTTCATTTTCAAGTGCATTATTATATATTTTAGAATATTTTTCTTCAGATTGAGTTTTTAAATTATGTTGATCTTCTTTATAACTTTTTATCGCTTTATCTTGATTGACTTCAATATTGCTTTTAACTTTAGAGAGTGAATCTTGATAGGTTTGTAGTTTCTCTTCATATTCTTTGTTGGCCAAAATAACTCTTTGTTTATTTTTATCCACACTTTCTACATATTTTTCATCACCAAGAGAATTTGCTTCTTCGATTCTTTTTTCATAAATCTTATTAATATTTTCAAGCTCATTTTCTTTGAGATCAATTTTTCTTTTAATTTGTTCATCAATATTTTTAAGTGTTTCATTTGCTATTTTCATGGCAATACCGCCGGTTCTAGCTCTTTACCATCCGAAATAGTACATGCTGCTTGTTTTGAGGTATTCCCAAGGCACATCCATGAACGAAGTAACTTCAATTCGATTGAGTCTCGTCCGCCATGATATGCTATATAGCTTTTTGCATCTAAGGTAGAAGTTATTACTTCGTAAGGAGAATTGTTTAAATTTTCAATTTTTGAATGTGCATAATATTGATATACTCTGTATTCAGAAAACACATTACTGGAAAATAGAATAGTTATGAAAATACTAAGTATCCTCAATGAAGCTCCAGTTTTTGATCGAGTATTTTTCCTTCAACCAATTTAAAAAATGCTTTTATAAAGAGTGCGCGGTCATCATCAGTCATTGAGTGAATAACTATTTTTTTTCTTTCAAGTAATCTATGCTTTAAAACATTATTAAATAATTTTTTTGCACGGGCCCTCTCAACTCCAGTTATCTTTAAGAAGTTTTTTTCTTTTAATGAGGTATGAGTAATCCATGATTCATGAAACAAGGGAAAATGTCCTTGTACTCCCAAATTAATTAGTGCTTTCATTGATTCTTCTGGTCGATAGTTGATGTCCAAGTTATCCTCCTAATATTTCGTCTGGATCTATTTTAACCTGAAAGTTTTATATAACTCGATAGGGTAACTCTTTCCAAAAGTAATTTTTTAGATGTATAATTACTGTAACGATCAACTTCTTTTCAAAGGATGAAGGGACATGAGAAAAATGAAAAAAATATTATTACCAACTTTTTTATTATCAATTTCATTTCAAGTACTTGCCATAGTTGATTATTCTGATCCCTCTCCTGAAACTGTAAAATCTTCAAAATCTAGCACTAAAATAAATAATAATCGCAACGAAAATAGTGGATCAAATCACTCTGAATTTTCACTTGCAAGTAATTATGAGATTTCTGAAGTTGGAAAAGAGAAAGTGGGTGCTGTTAATTTTGATATGCACTTTCAGACTCCTTATAATGTTTTTCTTGATGGGAGTTTTTGGCAAGCAAATTATAAAGGGCAACAACAAGCGGGTAATCCTAAGGTTATGTTAGGTTTTAATTGGCTAAAAATGGGTAATGCAAGTGATGAAGCAAGACTTGACCTGACAGCGGGCATGAGATTTAGAGGCCAGTCTGAAATAGCATCTAGTCGAAATGATAAAATTTTTGGAATTGAAACTACTAAAAGATTTATGAATTTTGGATTAGGATTAGCTTATGAATTAACACTTTCTGGTGATCCTTCAAAGCAAGATGAATATGCCATTGGAAATGTACATCGTATAAGTGTAAGCACCGGCTGGATGGTCTCTAATGATATACAATTTGAATTAGAAGCAGAAAATTTTAAAGTTATGGAATCAACTAATAGTGCTCGTTTAAATCGTTTAAGCTCACCATTAAGTTTTTCTACTATTTCACCAAAATTAAACCTAGGATTATCATCTTATGTAAACTTTATACTTGGTGCTCGTTTTCAAATGCAAAAAGCACAAGTCACTGCCAAACTATTTGACTTACATGGTGCTAATTCCAATAGTGTCTTTTCTGGATTAACTCTTTCGATATGAAATTCTTAACTCCTATTTATTGCTGTACTGAATGTAAAAAAATTGTCATTTCTCTCGATCAACTACTCTTTGTTGAGGAAAATTCTGTTAAAGGATTTTGCTCTGAAGAGTGTATTGAGTTTTTTTATTCTCCAATGCTTAAATATTATGAGGAAATACTTTATAGTTTTCGAACAGAACTTAAACTGCAAAATGAATCTATAACTTATGATTTATCAGAACAAGAATTAATGGAAGAAGTGATACATACTCCATCTGAAATTTGGAGAAATGAAAATGAACTTCACGAAGAAGTTTTTTCCTATATTAAACATTTTACCAATTCATCAGTTATTGTATTATGTACAGTTTTAAGATTAGAACCTTCTTTTATATTCTTAATGACTAAAACTTCCTCACAAGAGCTTGTTTCAAAGTTTCGAATTGGTGAACGTATTGTGATTAATTCTGATTCTGAAGTAGAAGATCTTATTCAGGAGCTTGAAGGTAAAAAATCTCAACTTCTTGCTGAACTACTAAGCAAGAGAAAGGATGATGATATTCCTTTTGAAGAATTTTCAGAATATGATAATTTTTTAGATATAACACTTGAATCTCCCGATGAAACCTTTGAAGTTAAAGATCGAGAAGGTGATTTACTTGTAACTTCTATTAAATCTTTTACTAAAAATAATAAAAATTTTTTCTATATTATTATCACTCTTAAAAATATGAATATTCTTTCATTCCCCACTGAAGATATGGAATTATATAGCGAATTCCGAATAGGAAAAAAAACTTCCAGTAATTTTAAAAATTAATTAAAATTGTTTAAAGACGTATTGATTAACTTGCTTGAAGGCCTGACAATAAGAAGAATTATAATAAGGTGGAGTGCTAATGACTTGCATGCAAATTCTATAAGCATCAAGAGTCATAGTCTGAGTGTAGCTATTAAAAGGAGAAGGATAATTAAAACCTATATCTTTAAAGAATATGGCACCGTTTATAACTGCATTTTGATATTGGGCAAATTTAACAAATGTAATTTTTCGAACTGCTGTCGGTGAAGTAAATTGCCCACACATTGGATTCCCAACATATATAGAATTTGTTCCAGTAGAAGTTGTTGGTATAAAGCAAATAGAAAGAGCAGTGACTGGAAGTGTTGTCGAAACAGGCGGTGTTTGCAACTGAAAATACATAGTATTTTTATCTGCGCTACTTTGACATAAAGTATAGTTACCTAAGTGAGTACTACTGTCTGCGAAACCATTTATACCATCAGTAGCAAATTTACAATGTTGAGCATCGGTTGGAATTACTGAAGCTGGGGTAGTCGTTGTTGTATTTCCAAGATCAATTCGTGCAGCTGATGCACTAGATTGACCTATATCGGAAGGTGTCGAACTCAAGGCACGTCTGTCTCTTGGAGAGTCACAGCTTGTCACTGTAAAAATCACTACAACAAAAAATAATAGTCCTCGCATAATCACCTCAATATTTAGACTTTTTAAGTCATTCTATAAATTAATCGGAATAAAAAATTAATTATTTAGCTTTTTCTGGAAGATACGATAAGTATTTTACTTATGAAGAAGATTTTAAAACCTACTATATTAATCGGATTAATAATTAGTGCTATCATTTTAATTATGCTGGCACCTTATCATATTTATACTTTAACTCTGACCGAAGGTGTAAATACTAATTTTTTAAAAATGAAATCGTCAAAACGTGAATTACTTGATGGAGAATTAGTTAATCTAAAAACATTTTCTGGTATCGAAGGTGGTGAAGAATTATTTTCCCTTTTTCATTTTTCAAATTTTGTATCTTCATTTCCAATTAATAATCCATTGTATTCTATGATTCCTTCTATAAAAATTGAGCAACAGCGCTTAAAGCTTGGAGCTGTATTTCAAGATTCAAAAGGCAGGGAATTATTTTCCTTTATGTCAGAACGAACAACAGCGTTTGAGATGACAGAGGGGGAACAAAAGATATTCCGGTTACCTTACTTTAAAAATTATATTAATAAAAAAACAATTGAAGAAGTATGGAGAGATATATTTTCTAAAAAACTTTCTTTGCCAGCAAATACAGGGAAAAGTTTTGTTGAATCACTAAGTAAATTAACAGAAATTTCCTATTCAGATCTAGTTTATAATCTCTATATCTTATATAATCGTCATCTTTTCTTCCCGAAAAATGTTGTAAAATTACAATTTGATGAAAATAAATCAATTGGAATTATTGAATTAAGACCAGATCAAGATGATAATAAAATTGAACAAATATATTTTATCAATAACGGTTTTGTTTATTCCTTTACAATTGTAACTAAAATTAAATCGGCCGCATCAATTGCATTTCGTGCTAATGTTTTAAGGAATATTAAATTTAAATTATCATCTCCAGATTCTGCTATAGCTCTCTATGCACAATATAAAAATATTACCTATAAAAATAGAATTGATCAGCAAGGTATGATTTATTTATATTTAGCCTGGTCACATGACTTAAATAATTCAAATTTCATGCGCGTGATAATTGAGTTTCTAGAAAGAGGTAAAGATAATTATAAATTTCTACAACCATTTTACGCTTATTCATTAAAAAAGTTTGGTACAAATTTATCAACTGACAAAACTAAGATTCTAGAAAATGCGGAACAAAGATTAAAAAGAAATATGAAAGTTGAATTAGATGAAGAAATTACCCAAACAGCAGCTGAGAAAAATACGAAAGCTGACACTAACTTTAATACACCTGAAGAAAAGATTAAATATAATTTAGATCGAGCGAAGGAAAGACAAAAAAATAATCAAGATTCTTCGGTCGAAAATAAAGGTGTTTTATCCATAGAATAATGAGAAGTAATGATAAGTCTAATTATTATAAATCAATTGCTATACCCAAAGAAATATTAATACCTCGAAGCGTTTTCATGGCAGGGTAAGATACATCTTGAGCATCATAATAATTAGTAGTACCAGACATAGAATAGGCGCGGTATGAAACTGTTCCAGTAAGATGATATTGCCAAAATGATAAAAGAACCAAGCGAGCACCTATATTGGGCCCGTAGAGAAAGCCAGACCTTTCAGAATAATAGTTATTTTGAATGATAAAATTATTTCCAAAAGTAAAATCAAATGAGAAAAGAAGATCTAGGGAAAATAATGAATTTTTCAGAGGAGAAAATCCCACGGTAGGATTAAAAAGTAGAAAACTAAAATTAGCATTTTGTGAACTTCTTGAGTAATACTCAAATCCCATTCCCCAAATAAGGCGAGTTGTACATTGTCTGTGAAGAAATGAAAGACTAATCCCTGGCATAAACGGAATATTAATGCTGTCAATATTTTGGAACATTTGAGAAACATCAGTTCCTGTACTTAACTGATGAAATCCTAAGTAAGCAGTATTGTTTTTTAATATATTTTCTGGCGGTTTTTGAATTAATAAATCAGGGTCATGAAAAATTGGATTTAATTCATCATTAATTGTTAGGTCTATTATTTTTATATAAGCTACTTTTCCTGCAACAATAACTGGGACCACCTGAGGGTTTATCTCTAAAGGATTACCAATAGAAATAATTGCATTATAGTGAATTTTTCCAATCGGTGATTTTAGTTTTGGATCTGAATATATAATAGACTCTGGAACATTCACTTTTGCTTTTTTGATACCATCTTTTTCCGACCCGAAGGAATAATCCGTGACTAGAAAAAGAAAACAACATAAAATATAAAAAATATTTTTTATTTCAAACATTTTTTAATTATAAGGGGAGATCTGTGAAATTTCCAGGCAAAAGGAAGACTAAGCATTACTTTCCTGTTTCGGAAGCGGGGAGAATTGCATTTGATTTAGATTTTTTGGAACGGAGTGCCGTATATATCGTTGGTATAGATCAATTAATTGTAGATATTGAGGGTAGGGTCTCAGAAGAATTTTTAGAAAAATACCATGTTAAAAAAGGTGAATCGGCCATTTTTGAAGAAAAAGTAGTTGAAGAAATTTATCGTGAATTAAAAAAAGAAAAATTAATTGTAGGAGAGTTTGCAGGTGGGGCCATTGGAAATACGCTACATAATTATAGTGTATTATCTGATTCAAGGTCAGTAGCATTGGGAGCCATTTCAAAAAATATTGCAGTTGGAGATTATGCATTTAAATATATTTGTACTACAAATTCATTTGTTGATTTTTCCTATCTTCACCCTGTAGAAGGGCCAATGGGGCGGGCTCTTTGTTTGATTACTCCTGATGGTGAGCGTTCGTTTTTAATTGGAAAAGGAATTATGAACCAACTTTCAGCTGAATTTATTTCTGAAGATTTAATTAAAAACTCAGCACTTTTACTTGTTTCTGCTTACTCTTTACGAGATGAATTATCTCCAATTTTTGAAGCGCATATGCGAGCAGTTGATCTTGCAAAAAAATTCAATGTTCCAGTTGCCTTATCACTAGGTACTAGTGGGCTTATTCGCGATAAAAGAGAATTTTTTACTAAATTTATTAATGATTATGTTTCTATTATTGCCATGAATGAAGATGAGGCGCATGCCTTAACTGAGATTGAAGATCCTTTATTGGCCTTACAAGATGCTCTGAATATCTCTGATTTATGTCTATTAACAGTTGGATCTAAAGGGTTGTATATTGGTGCACATGTAGATGATTCAAAAAAAAGAGATACTAAAGATCAAATTCATTCCAAATCGATAGCTGAGTATAATAAATTTGAATATTCTAGGGCCATGTTAAAGACCGATTGCCAAATACCACAAAAAATTTATTCTCATATCAATCCATATTTGGGTGGGCCTGGTATTATAAAAAATACAAACGGAGCGGGGGATGCTGCTCTTTCTGCACTTTTACATGATCTAGCATCAAACACTTTTCACCGTCAGGTTTTTCCGCAATCACCAAAACATGAAGTTAAATTTTTAACTTATTCTTCAATTCACCAAATCAGTAAATATTGTAATCGTGCAAGTTTTGAAGTTCTAAAACAAAATTCTCCACGACTTGTGAGAGGTTTACCAGGTAGAGAAGAAAATTTAGAGGAAAATCTAGAGGATGCTTATTGGAACTTGTAATTCATGAATTCTTTTTTCAAGATCTACAGCTTTAGTGAGGGATCGGCCTATAACTAAAAAATCCGCTCCAAGATTAAATGCTTCCCGAGGTGATGCCACACGTTTTTGATCTGTTGGTGAATTTTCGTCGCTAAATCTAATTCCAGGGGTAACTGTTATTAGACTTAAGTTGATTGACTTAACTATTTCAACTTCATATGGAGAACATATAACTCCATCCAACCCAGCAAGATGGGCAAGATTAAATAATCTTATAAAACCAGAATGTGTATCCTCAATACCATAAATATCTTGTATATCTTTTTCTGATAAACAGGTTAAAAAACTAACACCCAAAATCTTTGTATTCGGTATTGATGCTCTTGCTTCTGCCATTGCTGTTTTTAACATTGCTTCACCACCGCCCAGATGAATTGTTAGAAACTCCAGAGGTAGATCTTTTAATGATCGTATGGCCATTTGGACAGTAATGGGAATATCGTGAAGTTTTAAATCAAGAAAGATTGAAACTTGATAGGTATTAAAAATATCTTTTATAAAATTGGGGCCATACTTTAAAAAAAGTTCAAGTCCAATTTTGACTTTAGTAAATTTTCTATTTGATTTATTAAGAAATACATCAATCTCTTTTATAGACATTTGATCAAGTGCTACTATAGTTCTCTCTATTTGCTTCATTCAGAATGTTCCATGTCTTGAAGGGCAATTGGCAATATCTCTAGGCATTGTGTTCCTAATAATGCTTCAATTACGGATTGAATATTTTCAGGTCTGGTAAAACAGGGAATAGCATATTGAATCGCTGAATTTCTAATATGTTCACCATCATTTAATGATTGACCTTGATTTTGTGGGGTATTAAATACCATTTTTAAACGATCATCTTTTATAGCGTCTAAAATGGTCATACCCGATTCGTGAATTTTAGCAACAGTTTCACATTCAAGACCTAATTTCTTAATAAATTCACAAGTTCCTTTCGTGGCCATAAACGAGTAGCCAATATTTTTAAGTGAATGCAAGTACGGTTCTAGAATTGATTTAGAAGAATCTGAAATACTTATTAAAATTTTTCCAGTTCCATTTAAATTTGGATAATTGCCTAGGTATGATTTAAGCATAGCTCTATCTTTATTTCGATCAATCCCCATCGTTTCACCTGTAGAACGCATTTTTGGGCCTAATAGAATATTGTCTTGAACAAAACGATCAAATGGGAAAGTAGATTGTTTTACACTAGAAAATTTTGATTTTACCGCTAATCTATTGGTAATAATATCTCCAAGCATAGCATCAGTTGCTATTTTTGGAAGTGATAAATTATAGGCCTTGCTTAAAAATGGTAGTGTGCGAGATCCTCGAGGATTAGCTTCAATACAATATATATTTTCGTCCTTAATTGCGTATTGAAAATTAATAGGTCCAACAATTTCTAACTTATTAGCTATTTGAATTGAAATTAATTGTATTTTTTTCAAGAGATTGTCTGTTAAAATCACAGGAGGTGTAATCATTCCAGAGTCGCCGGAATGAACTCCTGCATACTCAATGTGTTCACAAATTGTAAAACAAAAATTTCCCTTATGGTCACGTACCATATCGACATCGTACTCAATGGCCTTTTCTAAATAAGTTTCAACTTGGAAAATAGAAGTTCCTGTTTGTAGTTGGTCTTTTAGTGACTGTGGTAAATCTTTTAAATCTTCATGACTTGTAAAAATATACATTGATTCGCCACCAATAACGAATGATGGGCGAATGATTACAGGGAGACCAATCTCAATCATGGCATTTTTTAAATTTTTTAAATTAGAAATTTCTTTACTGTGGGTATGAGACAGGTTTGTCTCTTTTGTTAATTCACTAAATTGTTTTCGATCTTCTGTCAGTTCTAGCATTTTCCATGAAGGTCCTAGAAAATTTATTTTAAAGAAATCTTTTCTGAAGCTGTTTTCTAAATGATCTCGTAATTGAATACCAGTCTGCCCACTAAAAGAGGTAATAACACCGTAAGGATTCTCATTAAATAAAATATCAAAAAGATCTTCAGAATAAAGAGCAGCTAAGTATAATCGATCTGAGCTATCATAGTCAGTGGAAACAGTTTCGGGATTAGAGTTAATCATTATAGATAGAATATTTTTTTCTCTAAGACGTTCACATGATTTCACACAAGAATAATCAAACTCTATCCCTTGTCCAATTCTATTTGGCCCTGAACCTAGAATAGCAACAGACTTTCCTTCTTTGGAAAGTGAAATAGCTTCATTTTCGTCTGCATAGGTTGAGTAAAAGTAGGGAGTCAGTGCTTGAAATTCACCGGAACAAGTATCAACCGCTTTAAAGACTGGAAATATATTGTGTTTAAATCTAAAATCTAATATTTCTTTTTGAGATTTATCAGAGATAAAAGCGAGATGTTTATCTGAAAAACCTAATGTTTTATATTCAATAAATTTATTTGGTGACAGAAAATTAGGCGAAATATTATCTTCTGCTAATTTTAGTATTTCCATTTGATCTATAAACCAAGGGGTAATTGCTGAAAGTTGATGAACTTCATGCTTATTCATCCCAATTCTTAAAGCTTCAAGAACAGTTAATAGTGATAACTCTTCTTTCGCTTGTAAACGTACTTTTAAGTAATCAGTGTCTAGTTCAGCTGGGACAGTTTTTAATTGAGTCAGTGAGGGGATTTCAAGTCCCATTTCTAATGATCGAAGAGCTTTTAAGAAGGCCTCATTAAAACTTCCGCCTAATGCCAAAACCTCACCAACCGAGCGCATTTGAGGACCTAGGGTTTTTCCAGAACTAGGAAATTTATTAAAAGGAAAGATTGGTATTTTTACAGCAACATAATCAAGAGTTGGCTCAAATGATACAGGTGAATTCTTGGTAATATCATTTAGTATTTCTTTAAGTGTATAGCCGATAGAGAGTAGTGCTGAAATTTTTGCGATTGGATAGCCTGTCGCTTTAGATGCCAGTGCAGATGAGCGTGAGACACGTGGATTCATTTCGATAACTGTAATATCATTCTCATCGAGAGGATTGATTGCAAATTGAACATTGGCTCCACCCGCGACAACTCCCATATGTTTGGCAATGGCTAAAGTCATTGTTCGCAATTGTTGCATACAACGATCACTAATCGTCATCGCTGGGGCAACTGTAATTGAGTCACCTGTATGAATTCCACAGGGATCTACATTTTCAATGGAGCAAATAATAACACCATTTTTTTCACAATCTACCATGACCTCTAGCTCAATTTCTTTTTGTCCAACAAGGGATTTTTCCATGGTTACTGGAAATTTAATATCTGATGTGAAAACTTCGCTTAATTCTTCTAATGTATATACTAGAGCAGCACCTTTACCGCCTAATGCAAAGTCTCGTCTTATAATTAAAGGGAAGTGAACTTTTTCTATTGCTAATAATAAAGCATCTTTTTCATTGGTTGCAGTGAATCTTTTTCCCGCTTGGTAACCAAGCTTTTTTAACTCTAAGGCAAAGAGAGCGCGATCTTCTGTTTTTTTAATGGTATCGACGTTTGCACCTAAGAGTGCAACACCATGATTTTTTAAAAAATTTTCTTCTTCTAAATCAACGCAGTGATTGAGTGCAGTCTGTCCACCCATTGTAGAAAGAACAGCATCAACTTTTTCAATTTGTATTATTTTTTTTATCGTTTCTCTAGTTATGGGTTCTATATATGTTTTAGTACACATCTCTGGATCAGTCATGATTGTTGCGGGATTAGAATTAAGTAAGACGACTTCAATCCCTTCTTCCTTCAGTGCCTTTAGAGCTTGAGTTCCAGAGTAATCAAATTCACTTGCTTGACCAATTTTAATTGGACCAGATCCAATCAAAAGAATCTTTTTATAAGGTGTAGGCTTTTTTAATCGAGTTGTTAATTTATGAAAAGTAAAAAGTTTAGAGAGATTTATCGGTGTATTCAGTTCCTGAGAAAGATATTGTTTAATTTCCAGAAAAAAATCAGCTGCATCGTGAGGCCCTGGATTTGCTTCAGGGTGAAATTGAACAGATTTTAGCCAATGATCTGTCGTTGAAATGCCTTCTATGGAATCATCAAATAGGGAAGTATGATGAACAAATAAACTGCGTTTGGGTAATGCTTTATCTTTTAATTGCTCAAATGATTTTGAGTCGATTGCATATCCATGATTTTGGGAGGTAATAATTATTTTATTTGTCAGATGATCTATAACAGGATGGTTACTACCTCGCTGACCAAATGGAAGTTTGATTACTTCAATATTGAGGGCCCGTGCAATTAATTGGTGGCCAAGACAAATACCTCTAATTGGTATTTCTTTTTGAAGTAACTTTTTTACAACATTAATTTGTTCCTGGTAATTTCTTGGATCCCCAGGGCCATTTGATAAAAGAATCATTCTTGGTTTTAGATTCAATACATCTTCTACTGTGGCATTGTAAGGGAGACTTACTACTGGGTAATCAAGAGACAATACATTATCAACAATCGATTTTTTTATTCCATAGTTTAAAATAACGATTGGGTTAGGTCCTTCTTTGTGAATTTGCTTTTTCTCTTGTGAAACTAAATATAATTCATCTGTTAAAATCAAAGAATTACTAAATTCGCTTTTTGAAGGTCCAATTTGTGAGAGGGACAGAACTGATTTATGAGAAGTTGTTTTTGTTGTTAAATAGCGAATCAGCTTTCTTGTGTCTAAACCGGAAAAAAGTGGAATCTCTAAAGAGTCTAGAAAAGTATTATAAGAAAAATTTCTTGCAATTAAGCACGTGGCAAATGTTTTCTTTGCTTGGTTGACTTGGTCATCTGCAGGGTAATTCCCAATATGGGCATTACTGAAAATTATATGTTGTCCTAAAAATGAAGGGTCAGTTATCGTTTCTTGATACCCTGTCATGCCAGTTGTAAAAGCGGCTTCACCCCAAATCCCATTTTTTAAACTTGAATCATTCGCGGGTCGATTGACGTATCCTTTAAAAAAAGTACCGTCTTCAAAATGTAGATAAGCTACGGTAGTTTTTAATTTTAAACTAAATGCATTCTCCATTAATTTTCCCAATATTACTGTCGTTATTTAATAGCATTAATTGCATAATCGCCATTCTTAGTGGCACAGAGTTTTTAACTTGCTTATGGCCCATGTAAAGTGATGAAGAAATTAAATCATGATCTAATTCAACACCAACATTTGCCGGACCAGGGTGAAAGACAGGTATGAGTTTATTTAATTTTTTTAATAAATTGAGTGTTACACCAAAATTTTCTATATAATCTGAAATTGATAAAAAAGAATTAGAGTTATGTCGTTCGTTTTGGATTCGAAGTAGATAAAGAAAATCTGCACTTTGTATTGTTTTATTTCTATTATTTGAATAGGAAATATCTGGCAGTCTATCTTCTTTTGCTGGAAGAAATTCAGTGGGTCCACAGAGTATAATTTCCATTCCAAATTGTGGGAGAAGTTTTAGTAATGAATGTCCTACTCTTGAATGAATATTATCTCCAATAATCGCGAGCTTTTTTCCTTTTAAAGAGGCCAAGTCTCCAGTTATTTCTATTAGTGTTAAGAGATCAAGTAGAGCTTGAGTAGGATGTTCATAGGTTCCATCACCGCCATTGATTAGCTTAATGGGGGGAGATTTTTTAAAAGGACTTAGAACATGATTAACACTAGAGCGCACAATGCATAAATCAATACCTTGATAATATAAGGTTAAAAGTGTCTGCTCTAAACTTTCACCCTTTTTTAAGCTCGATGTCTCTGCATTAAAATCTAAATAGTGTCCACCAAGTTTAATAATTGCTGCAGCAAATGAATGCTTAGTCCGAGTTGAATTTTCCAAGAAGGAAGTTGCAACTATCGCGTTCTTAAGGAATGGGTTAGGAATATTGATATTAATATTTTTAGCGAGACTAAGAACTGATTCGATCTCATCTTTAGTGAGATCGTTTATACTTTCTAAGACGGAGGGAAATGAAGACATTTTCATCCTACTTCAATCTTGTTATGATTCTTAGATTGAAATTAATTTTTTATCAGTTTATTTAGATTAAAGCGTTTTGGAAAGATATTTATGATTAAAATACCCGAGAAAAACAATCAGGATAGTACTGGAGCACTTGTGAATGAAGAAAAGGGAAATCTTTTTGAATTTTTAGTTGCGCAAATTTTATCAAGAATTAGTGGAGTTGAAGACAAATTTTTTCATGACTTAAACCCTGATTTAAAAAATAATATGGCCGGGTATGAAGAATCTTTAAGAAAATCTCATCCTGAATTAATATCTTTACTTGCAAAAATGGCCAACCAAACTTCAACGGCCATTGATAATTTTTTGAAAAATAATAATATATTAATTAATAATATTTTTTTAGTTGGTAAAATAGCTGCTAATTTTGAAAAAGAAGAATGGCATGAGGCCGATCTTATTATCCAAACAAATCTAAATACTTTAATACCAATTAGTTTAAAATTATCTAAAGATAATAGCTTTATGAACACTAAGTCAGCAGGTGCTAAAAGCTTTATAGAAAAATATTTTTTATCTTTTGATGAGTCCGAACATTTACAATTAGAATTAAATAAAGAAATTGATCAGGCCCATATGCAAATGGCACATAGACTTTATCAGCTAGCATCTTTAGAATTTACGGGTAAGTTTGATCAAGTTTGGAGTGAAAAATGGAGTGAGTTGCCAGGTGAATTGCCAGATGAATATAGAAAAATTGTTTTTATCAACTATGCGAGAGTTGCAGAACTTATTCATAAGCAACTTATCACTTTATTGAAATTAGATCGCGATAAATTTACTTCATCGCTTCCTCCCTTGTGTGGAATGGGAGATAATCAAATCATTCAAGTTAGTTGTTTCCATCAACAACATATTTTTAAATCAGTTGAGATCAAGGAATATATAAATTTCTTTTATCCCCAGGTAAAAGTTAAGATTTTACCATTGAAAGATAATGTAAGTTCTTTTGATATACTAATAGGTGATACAATTTTACAAATCAGAGTTAAGCCTATGAATAAGTTTACAACTCCGTCATACAAAATTAATTGTTCGATAAGACGTCATAAGGATTAGAATGAGTTTGCCCGCATTATTTCTTGATCGAGATGGAGTTATTAATGTAGATAAAACCTATATCTATCGAATGGAAGATATTGAATGGATGCCAGGCATATTTGAGCTAATTAAGTGGGCCAATAAAAAGAATTGGAAAGTGATCATCCTGACAAATCAATCAGGAATTGGTCGAGGATATTACACTAAAGAAGATGTATATTTGCTCCATCAACAAATGACAGAATTTTTAAAACAAAAAGGTCTCATCATTGACGATTGGTATTTTTCTGATTCATTAACAGATGAAAAAAGAAAACCAAGTCCACTTATGATGTTAGAAGCAGCAAAAAAATATAATATTGACTTAACTAAATCTATTATGATTGGAGATAAAGTTTCGGACATCATTGATTTACAAGGACCTGAATATTTGCTGGTGAAAGGGAGTTACTCACTAGAAGATTCTCCATCTCATATTAAAATTTATAATTCAGTTAGTGAAATTGTTGAAGATTTTAAACATAGGTAATATTTTTCACTCTAATCTTTTTGTTATCAAGTACAGTTCATGCTGCCAATAGTACTACCGCTCTATGATTAATATGCCTTTAAAATTTGCGCAACAATGCGCTCTAATTTTGATAAAATAGATACGCAAAGCAGAGTTGCATAGACACACCTTACTGACTAAGTATTAGACATGAAATTTCTACATGTCTAATACTTAGTCACCCCCCCTAATGACCTCCTTTTAACACCTTGAATTTTAGATATTTAGATTGGCATTATATATGCACTTATATCCTTAGATTATCTAAATTTCCGGGGGTATTTTGTGAAAAAAATTATTTTAGTTATTGGATCATTCTTATTATCCAATTATATTTATGCTCATGATCTTCCACTAAAATATAGTAAAAAAATAACGCCTGCTCAAAAGGAAATTCTCGATAGAACTTTTGATGAAATATCTCAATTAATGCCTAAAAAATTAAAAGATGGCCTACCTTTAAATATTGAAGTTTCTGCTGAAAAAATGTCTGAAGGGCAACCAATGCCAGGTGAAGAAATATGTAAAAAATATTCAGACGAAGAAGCTAAACGAAAGGCCAAACTTCCCCAAAGTAGATTTGTATACGGGATGTATAATCGTTTGACCAATAGTCTGTATTTGAATGTTCAAGTACTCTCTGAATTAGCAAAAGGTAGATCTGCTTCTAGTCGAATTTCTTGTCAGCATGGTTCACTTTATGATCAATCAATCGCAACAATAATTCATGAATTAACCCATGCCTATGATGCTAAAAATAAAAACATTTCAGCTTCTGTTGAATTTTTGAGAAACGCAGGGTTTAAAAAAGGATTTTTAAGGATAAAAAGTAAAAATATTAATGCCGCAAGATCTGCAGATGCATATGAGCTTGTTAATTCATCTGAAGCTTTTGCTGTTAATATGGAATATTTTACCATGGATTCAGAATATGCATGTCGAAAACCAGCACTCTTTATGTATTATCAACAATTATTAGGCGTAGATCCATTTCCAAATCGTAATTGTGAACTAAATCAAACAGTCATGCTTTCAACATCACAAGGTTTTATTCCTGTGAAACTAGATATTGCTAGAATTTATCGTGTAGATTACTTGATGGCCTCTCCAGGTACTGACTTATCATCTGGATTTGGACATTCAATGTTTAGAATTATTATGTGTGCACCAGATCGATACGACTTTATAACTAAAAAACAAATTGCGGCAACTCCCTATGGGCCCAAGTGTTTAGATGATAAATTATACCATTTAGTTGTATCATATAGGGCCAATGTTCAAGACGCTACACTAAATTATGTAAAAGGAATTTTTGGAGGATATCCATCAATGCTTTTTATTTTAAGTTTTGCTGATGTTTTAGACGAATATAATAAAGACGAGTTACGTGATGTTGTTTCATATCCATTAAAACTATCCCAAAATGAAAAAAAAGAATTTGTAGCAAGAGTAATTGAGGAACATTGGAACTATAGAGGATCTTATAAGTTTTTTACAAATAACTGTGCTGTCGAATCAGAAGATTTATTAAAATTCTCAATAGGTGGAACTGATTTGGCAAAACATTCTTCTTTAACGCCATCAGGAGTACTAGAAGATTTGGACAAAATTCAAATGACAGAAATATCTGGTAAAATGGTTGAAAATTACAAAGCCAAAACAGATCAATTAATATCAGCTTATAAAATTGCTTATGCCGTAAAAACGCTTAATCCAAAGAAAGAAAAGGAAGGAGTTTTACAATTTATTAAAACAAGTTCTGCATCACAACGATTTTTAGTATTTCAAAATTATTTGAAAATTAATAAGGAAAATCTTGATTTACATGCTGAACTATCGAAAATGCGAGAGGATCTAATTCGATCATCATCTTTTTCTGTTCTTGAACAACAAATATTAAGAACAACTGGATCAAACTTTAAGAAGCGAGCTGCGGAATTATTTTTAAACTCTAAAGATCCTACCATTAGAAATTTAATGGATAATAAATCATCTGATATGAAAATTGACTTCAATGAAATGAGCAAGCGAGGATACGGTGTTCCACTGTTATCTGAAATGACTTCTGAGGAAGAAATGAGTGCTAAAGTTCAAATAGGTAAGGACTCATCAGTTGAGTTTGAAAAAGTTGTACGTAACTTAATGCCAGAGGATTTTATAATGATTGATCAAATTGCTTCAAATATATCTAAGTTTAACGAATCTGCAATTAATATAAGAAAAGAATATAGATCAAAACTAGAAGTCTATATTCATCAGGTTATACATAATTTAACTTTAGACGAGACTACACTAAAACTTCTCATTGATATTCAAGAGGGTGATCATCAAAAAGTAAAAGAATTACGTGATTTATTGGATTCTCAATTAGTTAATGAAAGAGAGATTCTGGATAGTAAATTAATAAAATTTGTAGCTGAAGAATTAGCAAGATAAAATCTAGTGGGGCAAATGCGATTTGCCCCACTAGATAATTAGTTTAATATAATATTTGAAGCGTCTACTAAAGCATCAAGAGATTCATCAAGTGATAATGATGAGTCGATTTTTTGAGCAATAATAACTTTATTTTGGAGTGAAAGACACATCGTGCCTGTCTGATAGTAATCTTGAACATCGCTTTTAAGTTGAACAGCTTCTTTTCTATTTTCTTCCGTTGAAAGTGATGAAGCCTCTGAACTGGCTACAGGAAGTGCTGTCGAGTATATAGCTTCAGCAATAGTATAGGCAACAAGATTTGAAACAGTAAAGCTTGCAAAAGCTTGTGAAGATAACATAATTACTGCTATTACAATTAATTTTTTCATTTTTCCCCCAATTTAGTATTAAGTTTGAATTAGCATTTTCACAAAAAAAATTCAATGACCTGTGTAATTATTACGTTTAATTTGTTAAGATATTACTTATGAAAACTACACCCCCACGAATTAGAGTACTTATTTCCGAATCTTTTAACCCTTGGTTTAACTTGGCCACGGAAGATTGGATTTTCAGAGACATGGATCCGGATTATAAGATTTTATTCTTATGGCGAAATGAAAATACTGTAGTTATAGGTCGATTTCAAAATCCTTGGAGTGAATGTAATACCGCAAAGATGGAACAGGACGGAATTCTATTGGCCAGAAGACAAAGTGGTGGTGGTGCTGTCTTTCATGATTTAGGGAATACCAATTTTACATTTTTATCTTCTAAAGAAACTTTTAGTAAAGTTATTAATAATTCAATTATTACTGAATCCTTAAAAGAATTTAATATCAATGCTTTTCCATCTGGACGAAATGATATTCTAGTTAATACAGAAGAAGGTGAAAAGAAAATTTCAGGAAGTGCTTTTAAAGAAGCTAAGGATCGCTCCTTCCATCATGGCACCCTCCTTATTAATGCTAATATGTCAAAACTATCAGAATATTTAATTCCTCACCCTAAAAAATTACAAAGTAAGGGGATTCAATCTGTACGAGCACGAGTGGCCAATCTCTCAGATTTAAATTCTTCGATATCCCATGATTCTCTTTCTAAAATATTAATTCAAAAATTTTTTGATGCCTACGAAACTACGTGTCCTATTGAAATTCTTGACCAACAATACCTAGAGTCAATTCCTGAGTTATATAATCATTATGAAAGGATTAAAGATTGGAGTTGGAGATTTGGTGAAGCACCAAATTTTAGCCAGCAAATGTCCGAGTATTTCGCTTGGGGGATGATTGAGGTGCATTTAAATGCAGAAAAAGGAATTGTAACTGAAATTAAAATATTTTCTGATTCACTTCACCCAGAAATGATCGAAATGTTAATGACTTCTTTAACGGGAATTTCATATAATAAATCATCCTTTCATCAGGCCATCCAAAAAGTTTCTTTGGAATTACCTATGATTTCAGATTACTTAAAAGAATTTGAGGAATGGATTATTAATGAAATTAGTTAAATGAATAATCGCTTATTTGCCAAACAGATCTGGAAAAACTTTGTAAAAAGTAGAAAAGCAAAATATTTTATTGGTATTCTTTTTGTTTTTTTAACAAACTTAATGCAGATTTTAGCGCCAAAAAATATTGGCTGGATCGTCGATTTCTTTGCCGACAAGCCTATACCTACAATATTAATGGGACACAATAAGCAAGAAACATTTTACTATTTATTTTTAGTATTAGTATTCTCACGCGTCCTCATTAATGTCTTTAGATTCTGTTGGAGAATTACGCTCGGAAGACAAACACATTATGCAGCCGCAGAACTTCGACGTGATGTCTGGGAACACGCTCGCTTTTTTACCAAAGAAGATTTGGAGCAAAAATACACTAAAGGCGTTTTAATGAATGCCGAAGCATCTGACACCAATAGTGCTCGTTTTGTTTTTGGTTTTACGCTCGTGGAGATTACTGATGTTTTCTTCTTAGGTATTTCGACTTTTATTGTAATGGCACAAATACATTTATTAATGGCCGTTCTTTCATTTGTTTTTCTTCTTTTCATACCAATTTTAGTGGGTAATCTTTCTAAAAAAGAAATTGAACAATATAGGCGCACTCAAGATGCATTGTCGGCCTTCAATGATTTATCCTCTCAGGCAGTCTCTACAATTAAATTACAAAGATTAACTCAAACGGGTAGTTTTTGGGAAAAACGTTTAAGCGATATAGCAAACTGGCATCGTAATGAACGCTTGAATGGAATAAATCTTTCTTTGATGTACATTCCTATGATGGGGATAGCTGCAATCATTTCTTATTTTGTCCTGTTTGGAATTGGAATTTTTTATACATTTAAAGGGGAGATGACGGTAGGACAATTTGTGTCTATGCAAGGTCTGATCTTTTTAATGCATGATCCATTAATGACTTTAGGTTTTATTGTTTCTGAATGGAAAAAGGGATTTACAGCACTTGAGAGATTGGCTGAAATTTATCAAAATCCCAAAGATGATTCTCTATTACATAAAGGTCAATCAATTCAAGAGACTAAGAATGTCTTTACCGTGAGTAATTTAGAGTTTGCATATAGTAAAAATATTCCAATTTTTTCAAAGTTAAATTTTAGCATTTCTCAAGGTGAAAGATTTGGGATTATTGGACCGATTGGTGCAGGAAAAAGTACTCTGTTAAATCTTCTTTCAGGTTTTGAAAAAAATCAAAACGGTGAGGTTTTGTTTTTCAATAAAAAATTAGATACATATTCTCATGGTGCACTCCGCGATTATATGTGTTTAGTTCATCAGAAACCCTTTCTCTTTGCTGATTCAATTCGCGCCAATATGTCTCTTGATAAAAATATTTCAGATGATGAAATTTGGCAAAAATTAGAAATTGCGGGATTAGCAGAAGATGTAAAAAAATTTCCGGATCAATTAGATACCCAGCTTGGTGAATGGGGAATTAACTTATCTGGTGGGCAAAAACAACGGCTAACTTTAGCAAGGGCCCTTGTTAGAAACCCAAAACTTCTATTCCTAGATGATTGTTTAAGTGCAGTAGATACAATTACTGAAGAAAAAATATTAAAAAATTTAGATCTTTATCTAAAAGATGTCACTCTTATTTGGGTGGCACATAGACAGTCAACTTTAAAATATTGCACACAGATTTTGGATATGAATAAATAAATGAAAAAAAATACTAAACCTAAAATAGTTTTGAATAAGTATTTAACTGACGATGATCAAGACGAATCTCGCATTAACGAAACCATGCTTGGTGATGGAAAATCATTTTCTATTTTATTAAAGTTTGCGAGACCTTATGGTGCCGCAATTGGTTTTGCACTTTTTTTAATGGTGATTAGTTCTTTAATGGCAATTATTTCTTCTAAGTTATTAGGTGATTTAATCGAGAAAGGCCTAATGACTCGAAATTTACATAATTCAATTTTATATTCACTGCTAATAATTTTTCTTGAAATTGGAAGTATCTATTTTATTTGGATTGGTCGTAAAAAATTATCAGTTGCCGCTTCGGCCGTTATTTATTCTGTCAGGCTTGCCCTTTTCTCAAAGTTGCAAATGTTGCCACTTAAGTATTATGATCGACAACCGCAAGGACGTATTGTTACCAGAATTACTCATGATGTTGAAGGAATCGAGGATTTTTTTACATCAGGTTTAGGAAATCTTATTTCTGCTGCTATGATGACTCTTTTCGCAATGATGGCAATGGTTTTTTCTGATTTTCGTCTAGGTTCTATTATGGTGCTCTCAATTATTCCATCTTTGATATTAATGTTTAAAACAAAAGATTTTTTAAGAAATTCTAACCGCAGAGTTTCGAAGTTTTCTTCTGCTATTAATGCAAAACTTTCAGAATTTTCAAGTGGCATAAATGTTATTCGTAGTTTTGGTTTAGAAAAATGGTCAAAAATTGAGTTTGATAAATCTATTGATCATTATTTAGTAGCACAATTAAAAGGGAATTTTTTGTTTGCTTGGAGTATGCCGATGGTTTCCCTTTGTGCTTCGATTCCCCTAATCGGTCTTGTTTGGTTTGGTGGAATAGAAATTATGCAAGGAGTATTGAGCCTTGGGGTTTTTATTTCCTTTGTTAGATATTATGAAAGATTTTTTAGTCCATTAATGATTCTTTCCCGAGAAATTCACGTTGTTCAACAGGCCTTTACTAACACAGAAAGAGTAATGAGTTTTTTAAATGAAGATGATGAAGAAGTTGCTTTAAAAAATAATGGAAAAATGATTCCAGAGCATTTTATAGGTGATATTAAATTTGAAAATGTTTTTATGTCTTATAGTGAAGATCTTAATTGGACATTAAAAGATTTATCTTTTCATATTCGTCCCGGTGAAAAAATTGGTCTGGTCGGAAAAACTGGGTGTGGAAAAAGTTCAACAGTCTCTTTGCTATCTCGATTATATGAATATCAACAAGGCGAAATTTATATTGATGATATTCCCATTAGAAATTTTGACCGTCATAATCTTAGATCTCAAATCGGTTTTGTTTCGCAGGACGTAATAATTTTCAAAGGAACATTACGTGAAAACTTGTCTTCAAATTCTCAATTAACAGATCAAGATCTAATTGATGCTTCTCAAAATACAGGACTTGTTCGAGCACTTTCTCGCTCTGGCTTTAATCTAGATATGGAAATTTTTGAAGGTGGAACTAATTTATCAGTCGGAGAAAGACAACTTGTTTCTCTAACAAGAGTATTGATTAATAATCCCTCCCTATTGATTTTAGACGAAGCAACGGCCAATATCGATCCTTTCTGCGAAGAAATTATTCATACTGCAGTTATGAATGCTATGAAAGATCGTACTTGTTTAATAATTGCACATCGTTTAGAAACACTAAAAGAGTGTGATCGAATTTTCGTTTTCTCCAATGGGATGTTAATCGAGTCAGGAACATTAGATGATCTTCATCATAGAGGTGAGCATTTTTTTAAATTACACTATGCTGGACAACTACATTAGTTAACAGGGGTAATTATGACCAATCCAAATGAAATCCTAGTTCTTGGTGACGAGGCAATGGGACATGCAGCAGTTGATTCAGGTCTTAAAACAATTTTTTCTTATCCGGGTACACCTTCTACAGAAATTTTTGAATGCATAGAAGAACTTTTTCATAAAAAAAATGACGGACGTGTTTCACGTTGGGCCGCTAACGAAAAAGTCGCCTATGAAATGGCCTTAGGGGCAAGTTATAGCGGTCAGAGAACAATGACCACGATGAAACATGTTGGTCTTAATGTGGCGATGGATGCGTTTGTTAATTCGGCGCTAACTGAAGTTCGAGGTGGATTTGTTGTGGCCGTTGCAGATGATCCTGGAATGCATAGTTCTCAAAATGAACAAGACACTCGTTACCTCTGTGATTTTGCCATGGTCCCTTGTTTAGAACCTTCTACTCCACAAGAGGTTTATGATTTTACTTGTAAGGCCTATGAAATTTCTGAACGATTAAGAATTCCGGTTGTCGTTCGTTTAGTTACCAGATTGGCTCACGCAAGAGGAGTAATCCAAAAAGGTGAAACTCAATCAATAACTCAATTAGGAATTCCTCCAGCTAATGATAAAGATGGTTGGGTTTTAATTCCATCAATTGCTAGAAAACAATATGTAAAATTAAGAGAAAAAATTCCTTCATTTATTAATGAAGCTAAAAGTTTGAATAAAATTCAAAAAAATAATTCAAAAATTGGAATCATCGCCTCCGGTATGGGACGAGCTTATTTTCAACAAGTGGCAAGAGAAAATCAGGCATTAAAATCCCTTTCATTCTTCGAAGTGGCCGCCTATCCTTTAGATAAAAATGATCTTTTTGATTTTATTAATTCCCACGATGAAATTTTTATTTTTGAAGAAAATTTTCCTTACATAGAAGATCAAGTAAACAATTTTAGAAGCAAAACTAAAGTTCATGGCCGTCGAGATGGAACTCTTGAAATCGCTGGAGAACTTTCCCCGTTGTTAATAAGAAAAGCACTAAAGCTGCCCCTTCCTGAAAGTAAAGGTCACTCTAGTTTTGAGTTAGTTGGTAGAGCTCCTCGGCTTTGTACAGGTTGTGGCCATGAAGATGCCTATCGAGCAATTAATCAAGCATTCATTCAAAGTGGAATTACCGATCCACGAGTGTTTGGAGATATCGGTTGTTATTCACTGGGTGCTCTTCCGCCTTATTTTGGGATTAGCACATGTGTGGAAATGGGTGCCTCTGCAGGGATGGCATTAGGTGCCGCCTATGCTGGTCTAGTTCCGGCCGTCGGAGTCATAGGGGATTCAACTTTTTTTCATTCAGCACTTCCAACTTTAATGATGATTGCTAAATCAAAAGTGAATGTAACTTTAGTTGTAATGGATAATCGCATAACTGGTATGACTGGTCAGCAACCAACGATTGTCACTGATACTATTCCTCAGCTGGCAAAAGCCGCTGGTTTTCCAGAAGGAAATATTCATAATTTCATTCCTCTTCCAAAAAATCATGAAGAAAATACTCAGGCATTCCAGAAAATTCTTGCCCATAATGGACCTGATATAGTTATTTTTAAACGCGAGTGTATTCAAGCAATCAGAAAAGGTATTTATAAAGAAATAGATAAAGGTCAGTGTGATCATCATGAATAAAGCAGAAGGAATTATTGTAGCGGGTGTTGGCGGACAAGGTGCACTTACGATTGCACAACTTATACTGGGTGCTGCCTGGAAATCTAAGTTTCACATTTTACAATCTGAAATTCATGGTATGAGTCAGCGAGGTGGTGCTGTAAACGCACATATTTTATTTGATACAGAACCTGTTACTAGTCCCGTGGTAATGGAAGGTGATGCTGAATATTTTGTGGGGATGGAACCATTAGAGGCCCTACGTTATTTACCATTAATGAATAAAAATAGTGTAATGTTTGTTTCTACTACTCCTGTTCGTAATATGGATAATTATCCAGATCTAGATAAAATTTTAAATGAACTTCGAAGTATTCCCGGAGTAGTACTTATCGATACTGATAAATATTCTAAAGAATTAAGCTACCGGAATGCTGGAAATATGATTCTTCTAGGAGCGCTTTCAAATAAACTTCCATTCTCCGAAGAAGTTTGGAATGAAACGATAAGCGAAAGATTTATTGAAAAAGGAGAAAAAGTGATTGAACAAAATTTAATTGCATTTAATTTTGGAAAAAAATTATGAGAAAATCAAACTTCATACATGAGTCTGAAGTTTATCGTATCCTTTCTGCTCATGGAATTAAAGTACCAAAATTTGAAACTGATCTTTCAAATCTTTCTTTCCAATTCGGTGATCCAGTTGTTGTGAAAGGCCTTGCTGATCAATTGTGGCATAAGTCAGATGTTGGTGCACTACACTTTATGAAATTTTCAAAAAAGGAAATTTTAGAACTTGATAAAAAAATGCAAAAATGTCTCTCGGGTAAATACCAATGGATTGAAACCATGGTGTGTTCTCAGTCTCATTTTAAAGTGAGTTCAGGTCTTCCTTCTGAGGGATATATTAGTATTCAAGATGATAAAACCTGTGGGGCAGTTATACAATTCGGAGTAGGAGGGATACATGCTGAAGCTTGGGCCAAAGAATTGGGATCAAGAGTTTGTATGTGGTCACCAGAATTAACAACACCATTGCAGGCCCTTGATGAGATTTCTAAGCACTGGTTGGGAAAAGTATGGCTGGGAGAACTTAGACAAGGGAAGGCCTTAACTGACTCAGCAAAATTATTGAGTTTTTTAAACGGTATTTGGGAGATTGCTCTTAACTTGAAAAAAAATAATATAAGTTTATTAGAAATGAATCCTGTCGTAATTGATGAAGATGGTTCTCCTATCGCTCTTGATGGAGTCGGTACTTATAATGTCGAACCAAGCATAAATTATCTTACCAATAATATTTTATCAGATACTTTATTAAATCCTAAAAGCATGGCCATTGCTGGTGTATCCGAAAAGGTCGGAAACTTTGGAAGAAGAATATTACAAAATTTAATTAACTCATCTATAGGTTTACAAAATATTAAAGTTATTAAGCCCAATACAGAAGAAATTGCTGGAGTGAAATGTCTTCCTAATATTAAATCTTTGGTTAATGAGCCAGTTGATATACTTATTCTTACTCTTCCCGCAGCACTTACAGTTCAGACAATAATTGAATTATGTGAACAGGGATGTGGAGCTGAAGTCGTTTATTTAGTGGCCGGTGGAATAGGTGATAGCGGTGATAAAACTGGATTGTCATTCGAATTGCAAAATATTATTCAATCAAGAAGAAATAATAACCTCTGGACACCTACATTAATTGGTCCAAATAGTTTAGGTATTATTATCTCACCTCTTTCGCTGAGTACTCTTTTTATATCTCCGGAGAAACTTCCTCTCAATTTTCATGCTCAAGGAAATATTGCATTTATCAGTCAAAGTGGTGCTTTTTTTATCACAAGGTTTTCTAAAGAAGAAAATCTAGCTATCAAATATGGTTTCTGTATTGGAAATCAAATGGATCTAAAAGCTTCAGAGCTTTTAGAAGTAATAGGCTCAGATCCTGATCTCAAAGTAATCGCTGTTTATCTTGAAGGATTTCAATCAACTGAAGTTTTAAAATTTGCTAAAATAGCTAAAAAACTTGTTTCTAATGGTCTACATATTGTTCTTTATAAAGGTGGAAGAAGCGTTGAAGGGATGAATGCGGCCGCAGGACATACTGGTGCTATGGCCGGTAATTATGAACTGCAAAAACAAATTCTAAAAAATTCTGATATTCATATCACAGAAAATTTTCAAGAATTTACGTCGTCGATTAAATTTTTATCAGTTTATCCTGATTATCAGAAATGCTCAAAGATCGCAGTTATTTCAAATGCTGGGTTTGAAACTGTAGCAGCTGCAGATCATATCGGTCATTCAATCATGCCTATTAATGATTTGCTCGCTGAAGAGTTAAGAAATGTTTTAGAAAATAATGGGCTTGGTGGGTTAGTTGGAGTTTCTAATCCGTTAGATCTTACACCAATGGCCGATGAGTTAGTTTATTTAGAATGTACGGAAGTTTTTGCTAAGAGTACTGCTGAAGCAATACTTGTATGCTTAGTACCTTTAACTGATAAACTCGACACTAATAATTTATTAAAGATGAAAGAATTTGCCAATAAATTAAAAGCAATTTCCACTCAATATCGAACGCCCGTTTTAATTGCTTGTGATTCTGGATACTCCTTTGAAAATTATAGAGAGGCATTTTCATTTGCAGGACTTCCTACTTTTCTTACTATCGAAGACGCTTTTTTTGCTTTGAAATATAAACATGAATAATAAAATAGAAAAAATATTAATTATATACTCAACTACAGATGGCCATACAATTGAAATATGTCAACATATCCAAAAGCTGATGACAGATACAGACCACCAGGTCACGATGTTAAATTTAATTGATAATCTAAATTTAGAAATAAATTCATATGACAAAATAATTATTGGAGCAAGTATTAGATATGGAAAGCATGCTCCCATTGTTACGGAGTTTATTAATAAAAATGAAAATATTTTAAATAAAAAATTAAATTCGTTTTTTTCAGTAAATGTCGTAGCTCGAAAAAGTGAAAAGAATACTCCTGAAACGAACCCTTACCTTTTAAAGTTTTTAAAGAGTATTACTTGGAAACCAAAACATTTGGTAGTTTTTGCCGGAAAAATTGATTATCCACGCTATACATTTTTTGATCGACAAATGATTCGTTTAATTATGTGGATGACTAAAGGTCCAACAGATAAAAATGCAGTCATTGAATTTACAGACTGGCAACGAGTGGATGAATTTGCTCTGTTAATGAGAAATATGTAAATTCTTTGAATATCTATTATAATAATTTTACTGGAGAATTATTAATGATTAAATATTTTTTAAACGTATATTTTATAGCACTCATCTTGGCACTAACATCTCTGATCGCAAATGCCAAAGGTTCAGGAACAGATAATCTTAGTGTTTCTCCTATTATAGGTTTTGAGCGTATTCAGAAATTTGTTCCTACTCCGACAATGAAGACTCGAATGATTTATGGAGCACAATTACTTTATAAATTACCTGTAACAACTGCTGAACTTGAATACACTCATGCCCAAGATACTTCAAATGAGGCCATTACTTCTACGAGCTATCAAGATGTAGAAGACAAAGTTAAAATTGGTTTAAGAGGAAATGCTGATTTAGGAGCGTATTTTTCTACCTATCTTCGAGGTGGAGCTCAACTTAGACAAAACAAACATACTCAAACAACTATTACTGGAGTTTCAACTTCAAGTAACACGTCAAAAGTTAATCCATATATTGGATCTGGATTAGCAATCCATGTAATGCAATATTTTTCTCTCAGTGCAGATATCACTATGGTTTATGTTCCTACTTCTGATGCTGCTTTGAGCCCATATGAAATTCAACCATCTCTAGGATTGAGTGTCGGTTTTTAATATTTAAACCTATCCTAAAACAAATTTTATTATGATGGACGTCATATTTAAAAATTATTGTATCTCGTACGATATTTTTATGATTATTAAAAAAATTTTAAAAATTGATAAAATCAGCATTCATAAACTGCAAAAGATGTGTCGTGTACAAACACTTGAAAAACCCACATCACTTTTTTATCAAGGACATATTCCGATTGTTGCCTTCTTAGTTATAGAAGGCGGGATTAATTTATATAAAAATAAAAAGCTGAAATCCACCATAGCTCCAGGTGAAATAATTGGACTTAAAGAACTAACAACCGACACACCTTCTAAAGTAGCAGCTGAATCGTTGGAAAATACAACAATATGTTGCTTAGACAAAAGTACAATTAAAGAAATTCTGGAAAGTGGAGATGAACGTTTATCGACCTATGTGAGTTCGGCCTGTTAGTTTTCAAAACTAATTTTTAAAAGTTCAGCTGCTAAGCTAATTGCAACTTCTTTTGGGGCCTTACCCCATAATCCCAACCCAATCGGACATCTTATTTTTTTTAATTGATCTCTGGTTATATTTTTTTCAATTAATCTTTTTTGAAAACGGATCCATTTTGTTTCGCTACCAATAAGACCTAAATATTTACAATCTATATTTATTAATGATTCTAAAATTTCTTCATCTAGTTCGTGAGAATGAGTCATGATGACTATATAGTTATTTTTATTTCTTAAATAAACACTTTCAAATGATTTCTGCCAAGGTGACTTATGCATGTCTAGTATATGTAACTTAAAATTTGTGCCAACCATCGTTTCCATTACTGACTGAGCAACATGTCCTGCACCAAATATGATTAATTGATTATTATAATTATTTACAGGTTCAATAAATACTTCCACTACACCGCCACAACATTGTCCAGATCTAGCACCCAAATTGAATATTGATTTTTTACTGCTATCTTCTTTTAGGCAATTTATTGCTTCTTCAATAACTTGTTTTTCAAATTGACCGCCACCAATAGTGCCAAATATTTCACCATCATTTAAGACTAGCATCTTTGTTCCACTATTACGTGGTGAAGACCCACCAGTCTCTGTTACTGTGACAATTGCGACAGGTATATGAAGTTTTGTTAATTCATATAATTTAGAAACCCAATCCCACATAATATATCCATTTATTTAAAGGCGGGAATGCCCGTTATTTCACTTCCAATTACTAATCGATGGATATCTTCTGTACCTTCATAGGTATTAACAGTTTCAAGATTTAGCATATGACGAATAACTGAGTATTCATCTGTAATGCCGTTTGCACCAAGCATATCCCTTGCATCTCTTGCAATTTCTAGCGCCATTTTAACGTTATTTAATTTTGCTAAACTTATTTGTGCTGGAGTTATAGAACCCTTCTCTTTTAGAATTCCTAAGTGCCATGCAAGTAATTGAGCTTTAGAAATCTCCTGCACCATTTTAGAAAGTTTTGCCTGAACTAACTGATAACCGGCCAAAGGTTTGTCAAACATGATTCTTTCTTTAACATAATCAAGTGCCTCAACGTAGCAAGCATTTGCAGCACCGATTGCTCCCCATGCAATTCCAAATCGGGCCTCTGAAAGACAACCTAATGGACCTTTAAGGCCCTCAATGTTTGGTAAAATTGAGTTCTTTGGAATTTTACAATTATCAAAATGTAATTCAGAAGTAACGGAGCAACGAAGAGAAAATTTTCCCTCAGTCAGAGTTGTTGTAAATCCAACGGTCCCTTTTTCTATTAAAAAACCTCGAATTTTTCCATTTAACTTTGCCCAAACAATGGCCAGATCAGCAATGGACCCATTAGTAATCCATCTTTTATTTCCGTTGATGATATATCCATCATTTGTTTCGGTGGCAGTAGTTATCATCCCTCCAGGATTTGATCCATAGTCTGGTTCTGTTAATCCAAAACACCCAATTATTTCACCCTTGGCCATTGCAGGAATATATTTTACTTTTTGTTCTTCGGAGCCATAGGCATGAATCGGATACATACAAAGTGCACCTGTCACAGAGACAAAAGAGCGCAAACCTGAATCGGCTCTTTCAATTTCCTGCATAATAAGGCCGTAAGAAATACTCTCTAGGCCTGCACAACCATACCCTTTAAGGTTAGCGCCTAAAACTCCAAGATCAGCAAATTTTTTTATTAATTGCATTGGAAAGATTTCGTGACGAAAGGAGTTTTGCATTAAAGGCATTACTTCAGCATCAATAAATTTTCGAATTGAGTCTCTTATTGCTTTTTGTGGTGGAGTTAGTAGGGAATCAAAATCGACAAAATTGAGTGACTCATATTTTTTCATTTTAATTTTTCTCGCTTATAAGTAAAAGCACTTTTTCTGACAACTTGTGCTTTATTTACTTTTTTTACTACTACTCTAGATTTTTTATCTTGATTTTTAAACATAGAGAGTAGAGCTACACCTAAAGCCTTTCCCAATAGAGGAGGAACAGCGTTTCCAATTTGTCTCCATTGTGCAGATAATGTTCCTTGAAAGACAAAGTCATTAGGAAAACTCTGAAGTGCAGCGGCTTCTCTTTGAGTTAGGTAGCGATTTTCTGTAGGGTGAAAATAATTATGTCTATGAGTCATAATTGTTGGTGAAGGTTTTTTACGGTCGAGTCTTTGATATTTAGTCTGTCTCAAACGATTTTCTGGAATTGTTTTCCAGTTGATTCCAAGAAATAATTTTTTTGGTAAATAATTATGTTCGTCAGTTTCATAGCGAATGCCTTTTCCTTCTGGTATGTGGGCAATCCGTTTGTTATCTAGCTCTGATTTCACAGTGGCCTTATCAATATCATGATTAAAAATTTTTCCACTTTTGGCCTTTAAGTTTTTTAATGCTTGTCCAACAGTGACAGGGGCCGATGCAAATGGAGTTGGAAATATAATTGTATTATTAATTTTTGAGCCAATAAAAATTGTTCGTCTTCTGCGTTCTGGTACTCCATAATCCTCAGCTGACATAACTTTTACATCTAAATTATATCCTAGGTCTGAAAATAATTTAAAAATAGCTTGAATTGTCTTTTCATTTTTTTTGGCCAAAAGACCGGTAACATTCTCGATAATAATAAATTGAGGTGTAAGAATTTTTACAACTCTGATAAACTCTCTAAATAATAAATTACGTTGGTCTTTAGGATCACCGATACCAACAGTGGAAAAACCTTGGCAAGGGGGACCTCCCACAACTGCATGAATAGTCTGACCATTTGTTAATTCAAGTAATTTCTTTTCAGTTAAATCCGTAATAGAGCCACAGTATGTATTTGCATGCCGATGATTGGCCTTAAAAGTTTCTATGGCAAACTTGTCTAAGTCGATACCCAAAAGACATTTTAACCCGGCCTGCTCAAGACCATTGGATAGCCCACCAGCACCAGAAAAGAGGTCGATAAAATTTAAAGTAGATTTGTTTTTTGTCATTTATGATGCAGCTTTTTGTAATGTTGAAGTTGTTTCATCAACATTAATAGATTCAAGCTGAAATTGGAAATATTTATTTCGAGATACTGTAAAGGAACACTGGGGTTTCCAGAGTTCTTCATTGGCGTTACAGAAAAAAAATGCGCTAATTTCTCTAGTTTTTAGGTGAACTTGAAGGGCCTTATTAAAGAGTATGCGAATATTTTCACTTAAATAGCGTTCTGGATTCTCTAAAAATAAATAGTCAGCATCAGATGTCAAGGCCTTAACTAAGGAAGTTAGCTTTTGTGTTTCGGGAGTAGAATGACAGGCCAATAGCTCTTTATCGATGATTTTGTCGTAAAGTTTTTTTAGATAATAATTGTTTTCAGAACTGAGAAACTCTTCAAATTGATTCAATTTATCAGTAGTTAATGAATGTGGAATAAAATTCATTAAAATATTTTCATTTAATGTTAAATGAGGAATTAAATTTGTTTCATGACCAACATACGCAAAAGAGAAAGTAGATGATATTTTTTTTGATTTTATAAATGCTATAAACTCACTCAAATAGGAAGATTGAACTGAATGACCATCATTCATAAAAAGAAATGAGCAGTAGTTTTTGTTTAATTCAAATTTATCCATTAATAGTTTTTCGGAATATATTACAGAGACTTTAAAAAATCATAACCGTACTAATTAGTCAGGTATGAATATTTTCTTGTAGTTAAAACTTTCAAATTTAAGTTATAATAAAGTAATGAACAAAACAGTATTAGTGGCCATGACTGGTGGAGTTGAATCTACAGTAGCTGCATATTTATTAAAAAAACAAGGCTATAACTGCATAGGAATAGCACTTCAATTATTTGAAGAGGGAGAGGCCGCCGGACCATTTCTTGAAATGATGGTAAGTGATTTAACTAAGGTTAAAGCGATTTGTGCGACTCTTGAAATTCCATTTTATGCAGTAAATGCAACTTCAATTTTTAAAGATCAAGTTCTTGATTTTGTCATAGGAAGAGTCCTTTCGGGACAGACTTTTGAGCCCATTGTTTTTTACAATTGTGTTTTATTAGAAGTTTTAAAAGAGAAGGCAAAAAAATTCAATACCGATCTTGTGGCAACTGGCCACTATGCTAAAGTTCTAAAAAATCAAAAGACCGGGATGTTTGAAGTTTTAGTGGCCAATGATCTAGCTAATGACCAGTCCTATTTAATTTCAAGATTACACCGCAGCCAACTTGAAGGTCTGATTTTACCCTTATCTGAAATCAGAAAAGTTGAAGTAGAAAAAATTAGTAAATTAATTCAAGTTGAATATGTTAAGCGATTAAAAACTAACAATCTTCATATTATGCATGATCCTCGAATGATTGGATTAATTGAATCACGAGTACCCAAAGATTTGCGAAAACCGGGTGTTATCTATAAATATGCAGATGATACAAATTTTGGTGAACATGCTGGTATTTATCATTACTATATTGGAAAAAAAGGAATCCAACTTCGTCAAGAAGTTGAAATTGATCCCGATCTAGAAGTTATTTCAATTATTCCATTTAAGGGTAATATTTTTCTTGGGTACAATTATGAACTTACTCATAAGCACGCCCTTATTGTCCAATTTAAACCGGCAGATGGACTCGATATGTCTCTTCCCATACATGCTTATGCCAAAAAAGGCCCTGCCGAAAAAAAAATTCCATGTATTGTTTATTTTAAAAATAATAGAACGTGCGTCGTTGAATATACTGAAATGCAAAATGGAAATCTAGTACCTGGTCAATTAATGGTTCTCTATAATCGAGAGGGTGAAAAGGGTAAAATTCTAGGATCAGGAATCGTAGAATTGGGAGGTACTTTTGCAAACGGTAACTACCATACATTTCCACGAAAACGCATCAAAGAAGATGATGCAGTGGCCGATAATTTAATTCCTGATGATAAATTGTTTTTTTAGTTGTATACAGTTTTCATATGAATAAAGAAAAACATGAAATGATGGTAGTTGTAGGTATGTCAGGTGGCGTTGATTCATCTGTTACAGCTGCACTCTTAAAAGAAGAAGGATATAAAGTCGTAGGCATGTTTATGAAAAACTGGGAAGAATTCGATGAACATGGAGTTTGTGAGGCCAGTAAAGAATACAGTGATGTCGTCAAGGTCTGTGAAAAATTAGATATCCCTTATTATTCTGTAGATTTCGTTAAAGAATATAAAGAACAGGTATTCTCACATTTTATTGAAGAGTTTAAAAGTGGTTATACTCCAAACCCAGATGTCTTATGTAATAGAGAAATAAAATTTAAAGTATTTTATGAGAAGGCCCGTGAACTTGGTGCCGATTTCTTGGCCACTGGTCATTATTGCCAAAAAGAATTTATAAATAATGAATGGCATTTAACAAAAGGTGAGGATGCAGGTAAAGATCAATCTTACTTCCTGTATACAATTAAAAAAGAAACATTAGCACATGTGCTTTTTCCGATAGGTCATCTTCAAAAAAAAGAAGTTCGTGCAATTGCTGCAAAATATGACTTATCTACAAAAAATAAAAAAGATTCAACTGGAATTTGTTTTATCGGAGAAAGAAATTTTAAAAACTTTCTTTCAAATTATATTAAATTTGTAGAGGGTGATTTTGAGAATTTAGATGGAACTAAAGTTGGTAAGCATACCGGAGCTTATTATTATACCATGGGACAACGAAAGGGGTTGGGACTTGGCGGCCAAGGAGAACCTTGGTTTGTTGTTGGTAAAAATATGGAAAAAAATATAGTTTATGTAGAGCGGGGAGAGTTTCACCCTGCACTCTATTCGAGTAAGCTAGTGGCCACTGATCTTTCTTTCGTAAGTGGAATGCTTAATAAAAGCTTGCCTTATAAGTGCAAAGCTAAAATTCGCTATCGTCAAGAAGATCAAGAATGTACAATTGTTAAAATGGAAGGAGATTCAATTTGGGTTGAATTTACTGAACCACAAAGGGGAGTTACTCCTCGGCAATCGATTGTCTTTTACGATGGTAATATTTGTTTAGGTGGAGCTATGATTTCCCCCAATACTTTGGATCATTAAAATCTATTTTCTCGTCTTTTTTGCTGAGTTGATTACTTTTTTCTTCAAATGAAATACAGTCATGACCGGTTGATTGTTTTACTAGAATATAAGGCATATTAGTCGATTTAAAATTAAAGAGCTTACAGCCTCTTGGGGCCTGTGGATCAAATGTGACTTGATAATGTTTACAACGCATGCAAGGAATTCGTTCTATATTCATTTCTTAATTATAAAACACATTCTAAATTTTTGTCTATTATTTAGGCATACGCATATTAAAACGTATCCGATATATACATGTTGTTATTACAAGTGCTTGATACCTAGACACTAATTTAGGCATCGATTGTGCAAAATACTAATCGAATACTTTTCAAAGGATGAAACATGAAAGCATTTGGAAACGGTGAAGACGCACAAAATCTGGTAATGTTCCCGGCCGCTAAAAATTTTCCTATGCGAGAATTACTTAGTGATCCCTTGAATGATATTTTAGATGAATACACTCCATATTATCCCCATCATACGGATGAACGCTTTCCTATCGAGGAAGATGATGAAGACACAGATGATTTATACCCAAGCCTAGATGCCTTTATGAATCGCCATAAACAAGAAATGGCCATGACCCCTGACGATAGGCTCGTTCAAAAAATTAATCAGCAATTAGTGGCCATTCAATCACTGAAAGAGCGTATAAAATATTATATGGATGAAATAGAAATGTTCTTGCCAAAAAAACGTTAACTGGCTATCATTTTTTTTCATTTCATATCTAATTTATGCTCGGGTGGTGAAATTGGTAGACACGCCAGCTTGAGGTGGCCAAAAAGTAATTGAGATTCTAATTTATGGGGATATAGCCGAATTGGTATAGGCGCTACGTTGAGGTCG
>JAVHRK010000003.1:0-7270 GCA_036171615.1 Bacteriovoracaceae bacterium | reverse complement strand
GATTCTATCAGCCGTAGGGGCAAAAGTGCAAGTAGGAAATTACTTCTTATTCAGTTCATTTGCCAAATTACTTATAGATGTTAAATCAGCCTGCGCTGCTTCAGTATTTTGATCTTGAATAGATTTATAGACTTCTTCTCTGTGTATTTTTGTTTCTGGTGGCGCCTTGATTCCTAATCGAACCTGTTTGCCTTTGATTTGAACAACCACAATCTTAATATGATCATCAATCGCGATGCTTTCGCCCAGCTTCCGTGTCAAAACAAGCATGTCAACCTCAATATAACTTCGCTAAACCATCCTGATCCAGTCTTAAGATGTGATATATTATTTTGGAAGGTAAAAGGCAAGTAAAAAACTACAATATTTTAAAGTAGTATAATTTAGTGACGGAGAAAATCCATAAGGGATTGATTCATTGAACCTTGTGAAGCTTGATAGGTAGTTTTTAATATTGCTTGTTGTTTGCCAATATCTGCAAAAAGATCTGCGACATCTGCGTCTAGTAGGTTACTTCGACGTGCTACATGGTCAATATTTTCTTTTTCAATCATATTTTTAGATGAATCGACAGAATTAGAGATAGAGCCAAGTTTTGTTCTAAGGGTAATTAAGCGACTAACTGTTCCATCAAACTTTTCAAGAAGTCCTTGAATCATTTTAGAATCATTATTTTCAAGGCCAGCAACGAGCGCCTGAAGTTGAGAAAAAATATTATCGCGACTTTTGTAGCCACTATTGTCTGAGGCAAGCTCACGACTATTTAACCCAGTTGGTGTTTTTTCGAATTGTTTAAAATTTTCTAAGGGGCTTTCAATAGCGGAGGAATCCTCATCGCTGAAAAAAACTTCATCTCCTGTTAAATTAATTGGAACATAAAAATCTCGCGCAACTTCAAGAGTAATATGACCAGAGTCTCCTTTATAAGTTCCGTTATTATCAAAAGGAACACTAAGAGTATTATAGCCAGAAAAAATATGTTTGATTCCTACTTTTTTATTAGCAATGGCCAAGGATTGGTTATAAAGCTGCTGAATTTCATTGGCGACATTTTTTCTAACATCGGCATTAAAAAAATCTGATGATTGTGATATCGCTATTTCTTTAGCTTTAGTCATAATATCAGTTAATTCTTCAATCGATTTTTCAGTTACATTTAAATTTAAAAGAGCAAAATCTGCATTTTTTGTATATTGATTATTGTCATTAGTAGTCGACGTTAGTTCTAAAGCTTCAACATTGCTTAATGGATTATCAGATGGGCGAGTTATGCTCTTAAGAGTAGAACCCTTCATCTGCAAATTTTCCATTTTCTCTTTAGTTTTGTTAAGTGAAAACTTAAGAGCTGCAGTCTGACTATTTTCAGATACTCTTGTCATTTATTACCTTTTGATCTCTAGTACAGTTTTGAACATTTCATCCGCTGCTTGCATCATCTTGGCAGAAGCTTCATAGGCATGTTGAAAACGAACCATATTGGCCGTTTCTTCATCGATAGAAACACCTGTCAACCTTTCACGTATACCATTTGCCTGTGCCAAAATTCCAGTTGATTGCTCAGCTTCAAGTCGTGCTTTTCCTGTTTCTAATCCGATATTTCCAATTGTTTGAAGATATTTTTCCTCAAGTGTAATTGTACCTTCTCCTAAAATTCTTTCATGTTGAAGTTTAGAAATGGCAATTGCTACACGGTTATCACCCGGAGCATTTGGAATTAATGCCGCTGAAATATTACTTAAGTCTTCTTGGACCTGATCAGAGATCGCAATATTGAGAGAGGCATCTTCAATGCTGAGAGGTTGTTTAAAGAAATCAATTCCTGTTAATGGCCCTTTTTTGTCACTTAGTGCAGGTGTGCCTTCAGCATCAAATGCAATATTTCTATTGGCAAAACCTTGACGGTGGATTGTATTAACAGCGGATGTGAATTGAAAGGCAATAGTGTCTATGTCTGTTTGAAGTTTTTTAATATCTTCATTTCTAACTTTAACAATTGAGGCGAGCGAGCCACCTTTGAATAAGTGGGTAACTGTTTGAGAGGGGCGATCTTTTAAAACGACTTCAACAGAGCCATTCATATTATTACTAGATTCAGACCTGTTCTTAGCAATAATTCCAAATTCTTGAACTGTTCCACCAGTAATCAGTGTACCAATTCCTTGAGCTGTTACTACAAAACGGTTTTTTTCATCACTATAAGTATGAACTTTTATGTTCTCAGATAAATGTCTTAGGGCCAAATCTCGTTGGTCACGTAAGTCTCCAGTTTCACCTTGAGACGCTTCGATACTAGCAATTTTTTGGTTTAGATCTGAAATATTATGTAAAATTTGATTTATGTCTGATACGGAGGAAGAAATTTTTTTATCAATATTTCCTGCTTGGGCATCAAGTGTATTTCTTATGCGGTTAAAATCTTTTACGACTAAAGTTGCATTATCTCGCACTACTGATCGAATTGTCTCATTTTCTGGTTGATTGGCCAAGTCTCTAAACGAGTTGAAAAATTTATTTAAAATTTGATTAAGTCCATCAGAATCAAGTTCATTAAAAATATTTTCAACTTGATCCAGCTGTTCACTTCTTGACTCATTAAAGTTTTTGCTAGAGATAGCAGTATTTAATCGACGTTCGATAAATTCATCATTGAATCTAGTTATACCATCAACTTTAACTCCTGTTCCTTGAACAAGTCCGCCTGAAATTACAGGATTGTTAGTTGATTGCATAACTCGTTGACGAGAATAGCCTTCAGTATTGACGTTGGATAAGTTGTGACCTGTGACCTCAAGGGCCTTCTTTGAAGCGAAGAGACCAGATTTTCCAATACCTAATAAATCAGACACTGCAACTCCCTAAGTTATGTGCTAGTACTCACTGAGGAACCATTTGCTGAATAGGTCGAATATGATTTCTTTCCTAAAACATCTTGTCTGATTTCCTTCAGAGAATGGAGTGCTTTGTTAATAAATAATTGATTACGTTTATTCTGAGCTTGAATTTTCTCAATAAGATCAATAAGAAGTGCATTAAATCGAAATAAATGTTTTTCATTTTTTTCAACTTCATATTGATTCATTAATGATAAAAGTGAAGACACAGACTCTATCTTTTGATCGGGAAGAAAGTTGTTTAAATCAGAAATTAGATCACGTCGTACTTTTTCCAGTTGATTAATCTTCTTAATAGTAAGGTTTTTTTCAACTAATTTTTCTTCTAATTCATTTAATTCACTGCTTAAGAGTAACGAGTATTCATCACAAGTGAGATTAAAAAGATCAACATGTTGTTCGCATAAACGCTTCCAAAGGTCGGTGACCTCGAAGTAAAAAACTGCCATTCGATCTGTTTCTTCTATTAAATTTTTGTTGGCCATTCGATTATCCATCCTAGATTTCACGAATTAAATTTTTAAAATTCTTGTTCTAGAATTTTATCTGCTAAATCACCTGCATCAACATGATAAGTGCCAGCTTGAATTTGTGCCTTTAAACGGGCAATTTTATCAGTATTATCAATATCAGGAGCCGCATCAGCAACTTTTTTGATTCGAGAAAAATCTTTTATTGCATCTGGAATTTCTACTCGAGAATCACTTTTAGAAAAAGCTTCTAATTCATTTTTTCTAGTTTCAGTATTTCTTTTTAGGCCAGCAGGGCCTGATTTATCGGTTGCTCTAGCATTTTTACCAGGCAAAAAAATCGAGCGTGAAGAGGTTGTATCAATTGCACTCATTGCAAATCTCCTTCTCTAATTTGCCCAGAAACAGCTTGGCCATTAGAGTTTTGGGCCGAATCATTCTTACCCATATTAATAGTATCACTTTTTTGTTCAATTTTATAGCTAGGCAAATTCTGGTGAATACGATTGGCCTGAGCTTCATATTGCTTTAATGCCATCTCATTTCTTAATCGTTTAGGATAAATTTGATCTAAAATCACGTTCTGCAGTCCTAAATTATTTTGCTTGGCCATCATTTTGGCCCTTTCAGTAGTTTGTAATGATTTATAATAATCCATTCCACCAGAATCTTCACCTTCAGTTTCGTTAATGGCCTTATTCATTTGTTTAAGCATAAATTCAGCAAACTGCTGTTCCATACTTTCGGCCACTTCTTGGTATTGTTTAGGAATATATTTTGTATCATCCAATCGTTTATTTTCGATTGGTTTTGGTTGAATTTTATTTGTGACATCGATACCCATGAGACTCATCCTAAGTTCACATGCAGGAATATTGATTAAATTCTAGCATAAATTTATTTTCAAATACTAGCGATAAATTTTACATACTAAATTAGGCAATTATATAACTTCAATTTCCCCAGTTAGAGCACCATTTCTTTTAAGTGTTTGAAAAATTGTAATTAAATCATCAGGAGCTACACCGAATGCATTTAAACTCTTGACCAATTCGCTCAAGCTAGTGCCTTTTTCCATATAATAAAGTGAACTAGGTTTTGCCGTTTTGTCACCGCCGCCTTCACTTTTAACTTCAATTGTGAGATCACCGTGACTGATGGCCACTGGAGAAACCATAACGTCACCGCCAGCTACAATAGTCCCAGTACGTTCGTTTATAATAATTTTTGCAGAAACATCTGGATTAACTTTAAAATTTTCAATAATTGCCATTAGTGAGACAACACTTCGTTCATATTGATTCGGAACAACTAAATCTATGGTTGCAGAATCTTTTGCCGATGCAAATTTACCACCTAGTTCTTCGTTGATAACTTTTTCAATTCTAGCGGCCGTCGTAAAATCTGCATTATTTAAGCTTAAGCGAAGAGAATTCTTTTTTTCAAATTCAGTGATGATTTCCTTTTCTACTATTCCACCGTTGGGAATTATTCCTGTTGTTGAAAACTTTGCTCCTTTTTTAGATCCACCTAATGAGAGTGGTCCAGAGGCGACAGCATAAATATTTCCATCTCCACCTTTGAGGGGAGTAACAAGTAAAGTTCCTCCGGCCAATGATGCCGCATCTCCAATTGAAGAAACAGTGATATCAATTTTTTGGCCAAGTCTTCCAAATGCAGGAAGTTTTGCAGTTACTACAACTGCTGCAACATTTTTAGATGTAATTTCCGTTTTTGGATTGAGGCCAAGTTTTTCAAACATTTTTTTTAATGAGGTATTTGTAATTTCGCCTCCAGCATCGCCAGTCCCACTTAGGCCAATGACTAAACCATACCCAATAATTGGATTTTCTCTTACGCCTTTTACAGTTACAAGATCTTTTAATCTAGTAGGGGTGGCATAAGTATTAAAAGCGAGAGAACATAATAAACTAAAATATAAAATTTTCATTATTTTACCACCACAACATTCGACTCTAAAATAGCATCTGAACTAATAATATCATCTTCACCAATATCTTTTCTTGATACAAGCGCTTGCACCTCTACCATTCGTTTTCTATTTTTGAATAAGACATTTTTTCGGCCTTTAATAAGAAGATGTTCTCTGTTGATCTCTTCTACAACTACACCCGAAATTTTATCATGCGCATCGGGAGCTAATCCCTCCTCTTTAACTGGAGCTGGTTTTGTTTCTGCAACTGCAACGGGAGTTTTAGTGTCTACTGGTTTGTCGTCTTTTGTATCAGTTGTTGGCTTGGCTTCATATGGATTATCAGGAAAAGCTCTTTTGAGTTCCATTGAAATTTCTTCTCTTAATTTTGGGAGAACATTAATTTGAACAATATCCCCGTTATTTTTAGTGTTGCTTGATGAAAATAAAAAGGCATTAGGATCACTGCCGCCCCATAAACTACCATCTGCATTATTGTCTGTTAAATCGCTGGCGGTATAGCGCTTAGCAATTTGTTTTTCGTCCTTATATTGTCTCTTTGTCGCTGGAGCTAAAAATTTGTGATTACCTGAGGTGATACTTTTATCTCCCTGGTTATATTGTGTAGATGTATGTCTTTTAGAATTCCTGAATTGATCAAATTGATTATCTGGAATATCAATTTCAGCATTAGATCGATCTTGATTTTCGAAATCACGATATAATGTATTCATGTATGAAGAACATGAAGAGAGAAATGCCAGAGACAATAATAATAAAAAGAAATTTGTTTTCATAATTCAATCACCACTTTGTTATAATCGATTACTCGACCTAATAACTTTCTATTGCTTGTTGTTTGAACTTCTATAGCTTCGCCAAATTGAGCTGAGCGAGCAGGCATAGCGTTGTTCGAAAGATTAATATTTTGATTTTTCAGCATAAGTTTAACAGGAGTTCCATAGGTCACAAGATTAACCGCTTGAAGATCCATAGTTGTAATAATTGATCCTGTTGTAATGGTTTTATTTGGTTTGTAAAATTGAATATTATCTAAATTACTTAGAATGTTTTGAGGCATAGTAGTGAAAGTTTCATCATAATAAAAATCTTCTTGAGAAAGAGATTTTTCTTGGAAGCCAAGATTTCTTTTAGCTTTTAAAACTTTAATTTTTTCAAAGATTTTTGAGGTAAACCAAAGAGTACGAGAAGTATTAGCGATAGGATTAATAACATCAACTTTTATATTTTTTTCACCGACAGCAACACAGCTTTCGCAAGCGGCCTTAGCGGTTTCGCCTTCTGTTAATGAAAGAGTACTTACTTGGTTAAGAGAGTGCGTATTAAAAAAATACAGATTAGTGGCCGAACTCAATTGATCTTTTAAGGTGGTATTTAATTCAAAAATAGAAATTTTTCTCGGAGATATAGTGACATTTTTATTAGCAAGTTCATTTTCTAAAATAGACGAGGGTATTATGCCACTTGCATTAGAAATCACTTGAGTAATTTTTGCATTTATATCAGAAGCACAGGTACTTTTATAAACAACATCCTTGGAACTTAAAATTTGACTAGCTTCAAGTTTATAGATCTTGGAAAATAGTTCGATTTTACAATCTTCTGCATAGGAAAAATTTAAAATTGAAAAAAATATTAAAACAAATTTCATAAAACTCACTTATCGTATATTGTTTATTGTTTGCATCATCTGATCTGCAACTCCCATCACTTTAGAATTCATTTCATAAGCACGTTGCGCTCTAATTAAGTCTGTCATTTCTGTCATTGGGCTCACGTTAGAAGTCTCAAGTGCTCCTTGCATCACTCCGCCAGCATTACTTTCTCCAGCTATACCTTGAATCGGTGCACCACTAGAAAGTGAAACTTGATAGAGATTTCCGCCTGAGGATTTTAACCCAACTGGATTTACAAACGTAAAAATTGGAATTTGACCAACGTTGGTCAAATTCCAG
>JAVHRK010000002.1:0-7311 GCA_036171615.1 Bacteriovoracaceae bacterium | reverse complement strand
CAGCACTTTAGCCTGTATGTAATTTTTACCTATGTAATTTGTGGGTAAATGTCAGTACTTTTTTAATATGTGCTGAATTGATAAGCTATTCTGGATAAATGTTGTATAAAAAATTAATTTTATTAGTCGTTATTCTTTTATCTCTGCTAAATGCAAATGCAGCTGAATATGATTTCAATAAACTGTCTCTCCTGTTAGGTTATCCAGATCCAACTTATTTTGGTTCTAGCGAAGATGAAATTCAAGATCTTGAAACTTATACCAGTAAAGAAGATACTTTCTATCAAGAAATTAATTCTTATCTACGCTTTTTTCCAGCCGAATACGAATGGAATGGAATAGGGCCAGATGCTGCAAAATTAATGGTCAATAATATTGATCATATCTTTGCTCGGGTACCCGCATTGCCTGATGACCTTATCGTGTTTCGAGGTATTGATTTAAAATTTAGAAAATATTTAAGCTACTCTATTGGCGATGAGTTTATTGAAAAGGCCTATGTTTCAACTTCAACTTCATTTAGCGTGGCCAGATATTTTGCAGTTGAAATGAATGGTCTTCCAAAAGCAGGCCAGAAAAGGGCAATCTTTTTGTATTATATGAATAAACCACAAGTTAAAGGCATTTTATTTGATCAAGGTGAAGATGAAGTAATTTTAAACCATGGTGAAAAAATACGAGTGATGGCCATGCGAAATAAAAATTTAAATTATGATTTATACTTGGCCCAAATATGCAGCAAGGACTGTGCAATATCTATTAACTCTCAAGCTTTAGAAATGTGGAATCATTTTAAAGCTCAGTAAGTTTCTAATTGTGATTTTAATTGATTAAGTTTTACTAAGGCCTCCATTGGAGTCATTTGTAAAATGTCCATTTTAGAAAGTTCTTCTTCAAGTTCTTTCAAATGTGTTGGTGTACCGGCCTTTATTACTTCAAATTGCATATGATTTTGTTCAAGTGAGTGAAGTATTTCAGCTGATCGGGCCAAAATTTTTTGAGGAATTCCTGCAAGTTTAGCAACATAAATTCCATAGCTTTGTGAGGCTCCTTTTTCAATAAGGCGATAAAGAAATTGTACATTACCTTTGTGGTTAATAGTCTCTACAGTTAAATTTTTAGCATGTGTACTTTTGGCAGCGACATCAATTAATTCATGGTAGTGAGTAGCAAATAATGTAATGGCCTTTGTTTCTTCAATAAAGTGTTCAACTAATCCCCATGCAATAGATAATCCATCATAGGTAGAAGTTCCTCTTCCAACTTCATCTAAAATAATTAGTGATTGGCGAGTGGCATGACGGAGAATTTCAGAAGTCTCACTCATTTCAACCATAAAAGTTGATTGGCCTTTTAAGATATCATCACTCGCACCAAGACGACTAAAAAGAAAATCACATAGTCCCAGCTCTGCTACTTGTGCTGGTACGTATGATCCAATTTGGGCCAGTAATTGAATGATGGCCACTTCTCGCATGACTGTTGTTTTTCCGGCCATATTGGGGCCAGTGATCAACCCAAAAAAAATATCTTCATCTAGATGTAAATCATGAGTTACAAATTGATCTTTAATGAGAGACTTGATTAACGGGTGGAAAGCATTTTCTAAATGCAGAATTTTTTTATCTTGATGGAGAATAGGGCGAGTAAAACCTTCTTGAAGAGCAACACTTGCAAGACTTTGAAAGCTGTCAATAACTGCAATCTGTTCTGACATTTTTAACAGTGCAGATGAAAGTTCTGTTACATTATTGATTAAGTCTTTAAATATTTCTCGTTCTAATTTTTCTAATTTCTCTTTTGCAGTAATTGTTTCTTTTTCTAGTTGAGTTAACTCTGGTGTCGTATATCTTTCAGCGTTGACTAAAGTTTGTCTTCGCTCAAAATATGATGGGACTTTAGTCGTGCTGCCTTTTGAGACTTCAATAAAAAATCCGGCAACATTATTAGATTTTATTCGTAATTTTAATATTCCACTACTTTCTCGGAGTCTACTTTCCATCTCCAATAAATCATCAGTGACATTTAAGTGTAGTTTACTAAGTCTATCTCTATTTTTATTTACTCCTGTACGAATTAGATTTCCTTTGTCTAAGCTAGCACCTATTTCATCATTTAGTGTGGCGATTATATTATTGGCCAATAGAGCAAGCTCATTTAAATCTTTTTTGGATAAGGGCGTTTTTATTAAGAGGTCTTTAGAAAGTAACAAAAGCGCTTGATAGGAATTTATTGCAATTGAAATATTAATTAAGTCAGAAGCGGAGCTTTTATTAAGTGAAACTTTGGCCAATATTCTTTCGATATCACGAATATGAGTTAGTTCAATCCTTAGATCTTTAATTAAGGAATCTTGAGAAATAATTGACTGAAGAGTGTTAAGTCTTTCTTCAATTAAATTTTTGTCAAACAGTGGCGATGAGAAGAGAGTTCGCATATAGCGTGCGCCCATCGCTGTCTCAGTCTTGTCAAAAAAACCTAATAGAGATTGTTTATACACATCGCGATTTTTAGGAAGAATTTCAAGACCAGTAAGTGTCGGGAGAGTTACTTTCATTTGCCCAGATCTCATGATCATTTTAAATGGCCTGATATGCATAAAATTATCAAGCGATTGAGTCGATGAAACATAAAATCCGAGGGCCCCGATTGCACTTAGGATAGTTTGTTCTGATAATAAAATTTTATCTTTTTTAAAATAGGGAATAAGTTTTTCTATGTAGATTTCTGAAAATTTTGGGATAAAATAATCGTAGCTTAAATGAGTTTGAAGAATACCATAATGAGCGAGTAGGGTAGAAATTTCATCTCCACAATTCCCACTTGTCCATTGTCCCATATATGTAATAAATTCTTTGGGGGCGAGAATTCTTATAGTTTCTAAAAATTCTTCAGCACTTTCTAATCGATATCCTTTAAAATCTCCTGTCGTAAAATCTAGTGCAGCAAGATAATAAACATCATCTTTAAAAAAAGCGGAGGCCATATATTTTTGTTCATAACTTTGGGTTTTATCTAAATCAAAAGGCATCCCTGGACTGACAACTTGTGTAACAGCTCGCTTTACAATACCAACTGCATCTTTCGGATTTTCAATTTGTTCACAGATAGCAACTTTCATTCCTTTATTGGTGATGCGATCAATATAGGTAGGAGCAGCGTGATGAGGAATTCCGGCCATGGGAATAGGAGTGTCTCCAATTTTTCCGCGATTAGTGAGAGTAATATTTAAAATTTTTGCAGTAACGCGAGCATCTTCAAAAAAAACTTCGTAAAAATCACCCATTCTAAAAAGAAGTAAAATATCAGGATAATTTTTTTTTATTTGAAAATATTGCTCCATCATTGGAGTCAACTTTGTACCAGAATCTACTATCTTTTGGAGATCCTTTAGTGACACTGAAGTTTCCTTGGTTATTCCTATTAAATTTACTTGATGAGCCTAGTCAACTGTACCTTAATCGTTATGCTTTCGTAAAGTTTTGGTGATAAAATACATTTGTGAAATTACGACAATATTCAATCATTATTTTTTTTCTTGGAGGATGTGCTTCTCTGAGTTTACTCTCAATTCTTGGGTATTTTAATAATTATGGAAGCGACGTAAATAATAAGGCGGCCGTACCCAAATATGATCAGGTAGATGAAAGTTACTTAAAGACTTCGGAGTATTATTATCTTGATAATGGGATTCCTTTTTTAAAAGTAAATACAGATGAATTAACACTGGCATCGACTAACTCCAAAATTTTTGGATTTAATCCAGTTGGTATTTTTTATAACAATCAAGAACCAGTTTTTTTTCAATCTAAAAACTTTTTATTATATTTAAATAAACAAGAACTCATTTTAGAGAATAATGTTGAATTAAATTTTAATAAAACAAAACTTCTAGCCGAAAAAATTCACATGTTTTCCAACAATCATAAAATTTCAGCAGTTGGGAAAATTCAATCTACTTCCCAATCAGAGACTGACGGGGGAAAAGTCTATATTAATTCAGATCAAGCTTCGGCTGATTTAAACAGTAAAAATTTTGAATATAAAGGTCATGTTGATGGACGTATTCAACGTAAAAAGGTCTACGAACCAAATATCAATTTTAACTCAGAGTTTTTATCTTATAATTCACTTCATAACCTTATTGAATTACAAGGAGAGGTTGTAATTAGTAGAGAAAATTCAAGGGCCAAGGCACTCAGAGGCGAGATCTACCTAGAGAATTATAATAAAAAGCTCAAGTATTACGCCCTTTATGACGATGTGAAATTAGATGAGCTCATTATCGTTAATGGAAATAAGCTTGAAAGGAAAGCCTTTGCTGAAAAATTAGAAGGGATTGTCAGTGATAAGAAAATTATTCTCACTGGTTTCCCAAAAGTTTTTCAACAGAAAGATGTAATTAAAGGAAATCGTATTATTATTAGAGAAAATGTTGAAACAGTAGAAGTCGATGATGCTAATTCGAGTCTTATACTAAAAGCTGATGATAAATATTGAAATGAGGAGTTAAGTGGAACCGTACAAGTTAGAAGCTTCAGATTTAAAAAAAACCTATGGTGGCCGGACGGTTGTTAATGGTGTCAGTATCTGTGTTTCACAAGGTGAAATTGTAGGTCTATTGGGACCCAATGGAGCTGGTAAGACAACTTGTTTCTATATGATGGTAGGACTTGTAAAAGCAGATGAAGGAAAAATTCTTTTAAATAATTTAGATGTTACTTCAAAACCAATTCATGTAAGGGCCTTAAGTGGAATTGGTTATTTACCTCAAGAGGCTTCTGTTTTTCGTGATCTCTCCATAGAAGAAAATATATATGCAGTCTGTGAAAATAGAGAACTTAATAAGCATGAAAAAAAAGAATTAATGGAATCACTTATACATGATTTTAAATTGGAACATGTAAGAAAATCGAAAGGATCCTCACTATCAGGTGGAGAAAGACGCAGAGTAGAGATTGCGCGAACACTGGCACTAGAACCCAAATTTGTCCTATTAGATGAGCCATTTGCAGGTGTTGATCCATTAGCAGTAGCAGATATTCAAGCTTTAATTGAAGGCTTAAAAAAAAGAAATATAGGTGTTTTAATTACAGATCACAATGTCAGAGAAACGTTGGGAATTGTAGATCGTGCTTACATTATGAACAACGGTGAACTGTTAGTTAGCGGAACACCTGAAGAGCTAATAAACAACGAGAGAGCAAGGAAGTTCTACTTAGGAGAAGAATTCAGGATGTAATTCTGAGGATAAACGGCCATGGCCATAAAATTATCGCAAGGGCTAAGACAACAGCAAGGTTTAGCAATGACGCCGCAACTTCAACAGGCGATCAAGTTGTTAACACTTACACACTTAGAAATGACAAATGTCATTGCTGAAGAGTTAGTTGAAAACCCGATGCTCGAAGAATTTGATAATGAACAAAGTGGTGAGAACGAAGGCGATAGTCCATCTGAACTAGAAGCCAGAGAAGCCACTTCAGACGATTTTTCTGAAAATCCACTAATGCGTGAAAAAGATGAATTTGATTGGGAATCATATGCTGATTCATTCAATTCAAACTCATCAGCGCCAACACCTAATATGGCCTCCAATAGTGATCCAGATGAAATGCCAACTTATGAAAATATTATTTCGAAAGGCATGACATTGGCTGAACATCTTGAATGGCAATTAAAAATGGAAGAAATTACCAATAAGGAATGGCAATTGGCCCAACTTATTATTGGGAATATTAATGATGATGGATATTTAGAAATAAATTTTGATGAGTTAATAGCAGAATCAGGATTTGAAAGAAGCGCAGCTTATGATTTATTAGAAATTATTCAGCGCCTGGATCCTGTTGGTTGTGGATCAATCAACCTCAAAGAATGCCTTTTGGCCCAAGCTCGTATTGCTGAAGAAAGATCACCTCTTTTAGAAAAAATAATAAGAGAACACTTGGAAGATTTACAATCTAAAAGTTTTGAAAAGATAGCAAAGACATTGGCAGTATCTGTAGAACAAGTTAAGAAAACGGCACTGTTATTACAAAATTTCCATCCGAAACCTGGACGATTAGTAGCACCTCAAGAAACACATTATGTCTTACCAGATATTTTTGTTGTAAATATTGGTGGTGAATTTATTGTCCAAGTAAATGATGAAGGAGTTCCCCATTTAAGAATTTCAAAACTTTATCATGAAATGATAAAGAAAGGTGCTGGTAAGAAAAATGATACAGCATCAGAGTTTGTAAAAGAAAAATTAAGAGCAGCCGAGTGGCTCATTAAATCTATTCTAAATAGACAACGAACAATAGAAAAAGTAGCTAAAACAATTGTAGCAAAACAACAGGAATTTTTTAAGAAAGGACCAAAGTATTTACGTCCAATGATTTTAAAAGATGTGGCCAATGATATTGGAATGCACGAATCTACAGTTTCACGTGTTACGACAAATAAATTTATGCACACGCCAATTGGAACGTTTGAGTTAAAGTATTTTTTTAATTCTGCGATTGGTGGAAAGGATGGTGGGCTTGATATCGCGAGCGAAGTGCTAAAAATTAAAATTAAAGGAATTTTTGCAGGAGAAAATCCGAATAAGCCATTCTCTGACCAAAAAGTTGTAGAACTTCTGGCCTTAGAAGATTTAACTGTTGCTCGCAGAACTGTAACTAAGTACCGTGAACTATTGGGAATAGATTCATCATCTAAAAGAAAGGAAAAAGCTTAAAAAGTTCTTAGACAAATGATAAAATGAGCCGATAATTAATACACGTTAACTCAATATAAGGAAGGGGATATATGAAAATTACGATTTCTTTTTTACACTTAGAACACACTCCGGCACTTGATGAAAAAATCAAGGAAAAGTCGGCTAAGTTAATCAAATATTTTAAAGATAAAGGAACGATGAAGTGGTCTTGTTTTGTAAAGAATGGACAGCATTTTGCCGAAGTAAATTATCATGCTTCTCACTATGATTGTCATGCAACAGCTCATGCAGATGATATGTATCACTCGATAGATATGGTTATAGATAAAATAGAAAAACAAATTCATAAGGATAAAGAAAAATTTAATAAGTTACATAGACAAAATCCTGAGATTGTTATTCTAGACCCAAATCTCGCTTGGACTGATCATGATGAAGACGTAGCTTAAAAAAAATTAACTTGTAAATACCCACCTCGAAAATAGAGGTGGGAACGTAAAAAAGTGTCTAAGTTTTAGACGTTGTTACCAGATGTGCTTTACTGCTATTGCTGACATTTACCCACAAATTACATAGGTAAAAATTACATACAGGCTAAAGTGCTG
>JAVHRK010000001.1:0-1435 GCA_036171615.1 Bacteriovoracaceae bacterium | reverse complement strand
TCAACAAAACAGTTATGTTGCTTGATTCACACTCCGTGAAAACAAGGAAAGATCACGGGTTTGCAGGACAACAATTCCATATTTTAATTGTGCAGTTTCATAAATTAGTTCGATCGGTGTAAGGTTAGTTGGCCCAAATTGCGCAGACATATCACCTGTTCCAATAGCGACAACTGCCGTATCGTGGATTGTTTTCAGTTTGTTTAATGTATCTTGATAGATCTGTTTAAAGTCTTTTTGATTTTCTCCTGGAGGATTCTTTTCAAGAAACTCTGTAATAGTTTGAATAGCTTCAAGAGGAGTAACCATCCAAGGCTCAGCTTCGATATTAGCACTTGATAAAGTTTGAAGTGGATCTGGTTGTTGTACTTCTGTTAATTCTCTATTCACTAAAATTGTAGCTCTATCTATCCAATCAATATATCTCACCTTTACAGTATCCAGTGTTACAATAAGGTCAGCTGGTTTATTCCAAGAATCAAATTGCTGAATACTCGTTGGGGTTCCATCTGAGTCCTTATTTCTAATTCTAGGGTCTTCTTCTAAATATCCTAGTAAGTTATAGGGAGAAAAAAGAGGGGTAAAAACATCATTTAATGGATCCTTTACACTATCACTTGAAGAGGACATTGATGAATATTGTGGAGCCAATGTCATAATCAGGGATCTCAAAAATTTCCATTGTTCATCGGGTTTACTTTCTAAAGATTCATATGCTTTACGATTTTGTTCTAATAAACTTTGTCCATAATCTGATTTTGATCTAACTATTAACTCTCTTTTTAAAACAGTACTTCTTCTATCAGCATCAGCAGTAGTTCTTGGAGAAACCCCATTTCGAACTTTATTTAACCAATCTAATACTGTTGGAATTTCTCTATCATTCAGTGAAATTGCTTGGTCAAGTCCTGGCACACTTCTATTATTTCTCCGGCGATCAGCTTTAAATTTTAAAAATGATTCTGAATCTTTCATCTGACACCAGCAATCTGTCATCGACTCCAATGCACAACCATAAGCTTCAAAAGTAATTGTACTATCTGCAATCTGTCGAATTTTTCTTGTATCAGTATACGAAGTAATTCCATCCATTGCGACTTTTGCAAAAGCTGCACCAGCAGTCATGGAAAGCCCAATGGCCGGATTGATAAGTGTTACGGCAGAACCCACACCCGCAATTATTGAAGTAGCTGATTGGAGTAAGTTAGGATGTTTCTCTAAACATTTCTGACTAGTTGAAATCTGTTGAAAAGAAGCATTTGCACTATTGGCAATAAGACCTAGAACTGTAATCTTATCGGCACCAGACAACTTCTCAGCAGTTCTATCACCATTCAATAATTTTGCACGACTAACTTGTAAATCTCTTAAATTAGAATTTAATGAATCCCTCCCCGCAGCAAGCTACGGGGTATCGAGGAGTTCGCACAGTCCT